>DASTDN010000332.1:0-2420 GCA_035710365.1 Streptomyces sp.
ACACCGCCCGCCGCTGCCCACAGCCCCGAGCGTGCCGAGCAGCTCGCGCGGCAGCAGGCCGCCGTGGCCGCCGCCCGGCGCAAGCGCCTCCGGGACGCCGACCCGAACCGCTTCGGCCTGCGCCGCTCCGTGCTCGCCGAGGCCGGTGTCGCGGTCGTCGTCCTCGTCGTCACCACCCTGCTGACCCAGACCGAGCCCGGCCGTACCGAGCAGGACGCCAGGGCGGCGGTCGGCTCCGCGTCCTCCGACGCGTCGGCCTCGCCGTCCGGGACGCTGACCCTGGACCTGCCGTTCGACACCGGTGGCGAGGACGGCAAGGGGCTCGTACGCATCGAACTCGTCCCCGCGCAGGTGGGTTCCAACGAGGTGCACGTCTACGCACAGCGCCCCGACGACCGCGCCTTCGACCTCCCCGAGGTGAAGATCGCCTTCACCCTGAAGTCCAAGGACCTCGGCCCGCTGCCCGTGGTCCCCGACCGCATCGCCACCGGACACTGGTCGGCGAGCGGAGTGCAGCTCCCCATGGCGGGCGACTGGACGGTCGACGTGACCGTGCGGACCTCCGACATCGACCAGGTGACCGTCTCCAAGAACGCTCAGATCGGCTGAAGCACCATGCCTGACCAGTCCCTTCCCGGCCCCGACCGTGACGCGGGTGTCTCGCGGCGCCGGCTGCTCGGCACCGCCGGAGCCACCGGGCTCGTCCTCGGCACGGCGGGCGCCGCCGCCGGTTACGCCGCCCGCCCCGCCGAGGCCACCCCGGCCCCCGGGGTCGCCCCGCTCACGGCGCTCGGCGCCGAGGAGGCGATGTTTCACGGGAAACATCAGCCCGGCATCACCACGCCCCTGCAGATCCACGGCCACCTCGTCGCCTTCGACCTGGTGGGCGGCGCCGGGCGCAAGGAGGCCGCCGCCCTGCTGCGCCGCTGGTCGGAGACCGCCCGGCGGCTGATGGCGGGCGAACCCGCGGGCCACGGCGACACGGACGTGGCCCGCGACGCCGGACCGTCGTCGCTCACGGTCACCTTCGGCTTCGGGTACCGCTTCTTCGCCAGGACCGGTCTGGAGAAGCAGCGCCCGGTGGCCCTGGACCCGCTGCCCGACTTCTCCTCCGACCGGCTCGACAAGACCCGCAGCGACGGCGACCTGTGGGTGCAGATCGGCGCCGACGACGCCCTGGTCGCCTTCCACGCGCTGCGCGCCCTCCAGAAGGACGCGGGGTCGGCGGCCCGCCCGCGCTGGCAGATGAACGGCTTCAACCGGTCGCCGGGCGCCACCGCCCGGCCCATGACGACACGCAACCTGATGGGCCAGGTCGACGGCACGCGCAACCCGACGCCGGGCGAGCCCGACTTCGACCGGCGGATCTTCGTCCCCGCCACGGGCGAACCGTCCTGGATGGCGAACGGCTCCTACGCCGTCGTACGCCGCATCCGCATGCTCCTCGACGACTGGGAGAACCTGTCGGTCACGGCGCAGGAGGACGTCATCGGGCGCCGCAAGTCCGACGGGGCACCGCTGACCGGCGGCGGCGAGAAGACCGCGATGGACCTGGAGAAGACGGACGCCCGGGGCAACCCGGTCGTCCCGGTGAACGCGCACGCCCGCATCAGCCGCCCGGACCAGAACGGCGGCGCGGCGATGCTGCGCCGCCCGTTCTCGTACCACGACGGGTTCGACGCGGACGGCGTGCCCGATGCCGGGCTGCTGTTCGTCTGCTGGCAGGCGGACCCGCTGCGCGGCTTCGTCCCGGTGCAGCGCAAGCTCGACCGGGGCGACGCCCTGTCGCCGTTCATCCGGCACGAGGCGAGCGGCCTGTTCGCGGTGCCGGGCGGCGCGGCGAAGGGCGAGTACGTGGGACAGCGCCTGCTGGAGGGATGAACCCGCGGAGGTTCCGGGAGGCCTCGGGCCCTGCCACGGGAGGAGGCGAGGACGTCGCGGGACGCGGCCAGGACGCCCCTGGAGACCGTGCACCCTGCCGCAGGAGGCCGCGGGGTGAGACACGAGCCGCCGGTGCCCACCCCGGCCACTAGGGTGAGGGCATGCCAGCGAGCTACGCGTATCTCGGTCCCGAGGGCACCTTCACCGAGGTCGCCCTGCGCACCCTCCCGGAGGCGGCCACCCGGGAACTGATCCCGTACGTGTCCGTGCAGTCCGCGCTGGACGCGGTCCGCACCGGTGAGGCCGAGGCCGCGTTCGTCCCGATCGAGAACTCCGTGGAGGGCGGCATCACGACCACGCTCGACGAGCTGGTCGCCGGCACCCCGCTGATGATCTACCGCGAGGTGCTGCTGTCCATCACCTTCGCGCTGCTCGTCCGTCCGGGCACCAAGCTGTCGGACATCAAGACGGTCACCGCCCACCCGGCCGCCCAGCCACAGGTCCGCAAGTGGATGAAGGCCAACCTCCCCTCCGACGTG
>DASTDN010000333.1:0-3872 GCA_035710365.1 Streptomyces sp.
TTCGTCGTCGCGCACGGTTTCACCGGAGACGTGGACCGGCCGCACGTGCGGCGGGTCGCGGGGGTCCTCGCGCGGTACGGGGCCGTGGTGACGTTCTCCTTCCGGGGGCACGGCGCGTCCGGCGGGCGCTCGACGGTCGGCGACCGGGAGGTGCTGGACCTCGCGGCGGCGGTTGCCTGGGCGCGCGAGCTGGGCCACCGCCGCGTGGTGACCGTCGGCTTCTCGATGGGCGGCTCGGTGGTGCTGCGGCAGGCGGCGCTGGACGGTCCGCGGAGCGGCCTGCACCCCGACGCGGTCGTGTCGGTGAGCGCCCCCGCCCGCTGGTACTACCGGGGCACCGCCCCCATGCGCCGTCTGCACTGGCTGGTCACCCGGCCCGGCGGGCGCCTCGTCTCCCGCTACGGGCTGCGCACCCGCATCCACGACCGGGACTGGGACCCGGTCCCGCTGTCCCCGGTCGAGGCGGTGCCGCGCATCGCGCCCACGCCGCTGCTCGTGGTGCACGGCGAACAGGACGCCTACTTCCCCGTCGACCATCCGCGCATGCTGGCCGCCGCGGCCGGCGACCACGGCGAACTGTGGCTGGAGCCCGCCATGGGGCACGCCGAGCACGCCGCCACGGACGCTCTGCTGCACCGCATCGGGGCCTGGGCCGCCACCCGGGCCCGCCGGGCGGGCTAGCCTGTGGCTGTCCGTCACCGGAACGAGCGGACCCACCGGAACGAGCGGACCCACAGGCGCGACGCCGGCCGCCGGGACGCACGGACCCGCCGGGACGAACGCGTCACGACCGGGGACCACGGAGACCGCACGACCGGGGACCACAGAGACCAGAGGGAGCCAGAGGACCAGATGGCTGAGGTCACGGTGCGCTACTGGGCGGCCGCGAAGGCCGCCGCGGGGGTGGCCGAGGAGCCGTACGACGCCGCCACGCTCGCCGACGCGCTGCACGCCGTCCGGGCGCGGCACCCCGGCGAACTCACGCGCGTCCTGCAAAGCTGCTCGTTCCTCGTCGACGGTCATCCCGTGGGCACCCGCGCACATGAGACGGTACGGCTGGCCGACGGCGGCACGGTCGAAGTGCTCCCGCCGTTCGCAGGAGGATGAGCGACCGATGACGAACCAGCCGTACGAGGGCCCTCACGGGGGCCACGACCCGTACCAGCAGCAGCCCTGGCCCGGCCACGGGCAGGACCGCCCCGACGACCCGTACGCCGACCGGGGGCACCCCGGTGAGCAGGCGCAGCAGTGGCAGGGCCGGACCTGGGAACCGCAGGGCGGGCCGCCCGTCTCCATGGAGGAGACGGCGTACCTGCCGCGCCAGCAACAGGAGCCGGGCACCGGGCCGGGTCCGCAGCCGGGTGGCCCGTACGGGTGGCAGCAGCCGCCCGGCGGGCACGCCGCCGCGGCCCCCGACGGCCAGGGCTACGTGGGTGTCCGCAGCCAGCCGCAGCCCGAGCTGCGGGCGCAGGACCGGGCCGCCGCCCACGGGCGGGCGGCCGCCGCGCCCGCGCCCGCGCCCGCGCCTGCGGCGGGGAGTGCGGGGAACACGGGGAGCGCTCCGCTCACCGCCGCGCAGCGGGCCCGCGCCGAGGGCCGCTCGCCGGTCATCGACCCGGGTCTGCAGCCCGCGGCGCTCACGGCGGCGCTGGGCCTGCTGCTGTCCGGGGCCGCCGCGGTCGGCACGTACGCCCTGCTGGTCCCGCTGGTTCTGCTGCAGGCGGTGACGGCCGCGGGCTGGTTCCGGCTGAACGGCATGTGGCCGGCCCGTCAGGGCATCGCCCTCGGCTTCGCGGGCGCGCTCGCCGCCGACGCGGCGCTGCTCGTCTCGGACCGGTCCCCGGCGGCGATCCTCGGCACGCTCGGCGTGTGGGTGCTGCTGACGCTCGTCCTCCAACTGCGGTCACACGCGGACCCGGAGGAGCGGATGTACGGCCTGATGGCGAGCGTCACCGCCGCCGCGCTGGCCATCGTCGCCGGTGGCTGGCTCGCGGCCGACGCGGACGCCGTGTCGGTCGGCGCGGCGGCGGTCGCCGCGGCCGTCCTGGTCCGCGCGCTGCCGCTGCCCACCCCGGTGACGATGGTCGCGGCCCTGCTCGCGGCGGCCGGCGCGGGGTTCGGCGTGGCCGGGCCGGCCGGGCTGGACGACACGGCGGGCGCGCTGCTCGGGGCCGGTGCGGCGGTCTGCGCCCTGATCGGCCACCGCGTCGCCGCCTACGACTACCCGTCCCGCTTCGTCCACTTCACGGCGGGCGTGGCCCTGCCCCTCGCCGCGGCGGCCCCGGCGGTGTACCTCCTCGGGCGCGCACTAGGCCACTGACGCCGCCGCGGGGCCCTCGACGGGCTGGGCCACTGACGCCGCCGGGGCCTGTGGCGGGCCGCCCCGCCCGCGCCCGGCGGCCCGGCACCGCTGGTCCCCGCCGCACGGGCCGGCCCTCTCCGGGCGGGCCGGCGCGGGGCGTCCGCCGCACGGGCCCACCCCCCTGGGGCGGGCCC
This sequence comes from Streptomyces sp., assembly GCA_035710365.1. Classification (GTDB taxonomy): domain Bacteria; phylum Actinomycetota; class Actinomycetes; order Streptomycetales; family Streptomycetaceae; genus Streptomyces. The sequence continues at coordinate 2,497 of DASTDN010000333.1, forward strand.
GTCCCCGTCTCCCGGGAGCCGGGGCCGTGTCGGGCCCTGTCACAGGTGATCGACAGATTCCCTGTTCCGGCCCGTGCCGGGGGTACGCTCGGGCTGCGACGGCCGCCGGCCGTACCACGACCACCCGTCGTCACGAGCGCCGGACCGGCCTAGGTGGGGGACACCAATGCGCGCACTGCGAATACTGCTGATCGTCGTCGGAATTCTCGGCCTGCTGTTCGTGGTCGTGGACCGGGTCGCGGTGAATCTCGCCGAGGGCGAGGTGGGCGACCGGCTCAGGAGCACCGAGAACCTGGCCGGCACGCCGGACGTGTCCATCAACGGCTTCCCGTTCCTCACCCAGCTCGCGGGCGGTGAGCTGGACGACGTGGAGGTCGGCATCGACACCTACGGGGCCACCACCGGCAGCGGCGGCGAGCAGGTCCGCATCGACGACCTCACCGCCCACATGAAGGGCGTCGAGTTCACCGGCGACTACAGTTCCGCGACCGCGGCGAGCGCGAGCGGCACCGCGACGATCGCCTACGACGAGCTGCTGAAGACGGCGGAGTCGGAGCCGGCGCAGGTCGCCCCGGGCGTCACCGCCAAGGTCGTGGGTCTCTCCGACGGCGGCAACGGCAAGATCAAGGTCGAGGTGGAGGCCACCGTGTTCGGCACCAGGCTGCCCGAGCCGGTCTTCGTGCTCAGCACCGTCAAGGTCGAGGGGCAGACCGTGCGGGTGGACGCCGACGCCCTGCCCAAGATCGGCGGGGTCTCCCTCCCGGAGTCCCGGGTCCGCGCGATCACGGACTTCGAGCAGCGCATCGAGGACCTGCCCGGCGGCATCGAACTCGACAAGGTCGAGCCGGCGAAGGACGGCGTGGAGATCTCGGTGAAGGGTACGGACGTCCGTCTGGCCGGCTGAACGAACCGTCCGGGCGGCTGCCCCACGAGAGCCCGGCGGCGCGCCACCCGCGCGCCCGGCTGCGGGTCCGGTTGAGGCTCCGGTTTCGCCTCCGCGGTCGTCCTGTGGGCGAGGGGCGGCGCGGCGCCCGCGTGCCCGGCTGCGGGACCTGTCGAGGGTCCGGCCTCGCCCCAACGGTTGTCCGGTGCGCGCGAGGTGGCGCGGCGCCCGCATGCCCGGTTCCGGCTCTCCCTCCGCCCCCTGTCCGGTACGCGAGACGGCTGTGTCCGCCCCTCAGCCGTGACGGGGGCGGCCCACGGCCGGGAGCCTTGCGGGGGTGCCTTTTTCAACGCGCCCATTCCATGATGCGGATGATCGGGTCTCACAATGCGACACGCCGGTGACATGCCCGCCCCACCGTCCTTACGATCGAGGGCATGAAGCGCCAGGCGGATCTCACGAAGCGGCGGGCAGTGGACCTGTGCCGCGTCGC
>DASTDN010000334.1:0-3210 GCA_035710365.1 Streptomyces sp.
CCGCCCGCGGCGAACTTCTCCGGGTACGCCGCCATCATCACCGACGTCATGCCGCCCCCGGCGGACAGGCCGGTGACGTAGACGCGGGAGGGGGCGCCGGAGACGTCGGCGAGCTGCCGGTCCACCATCTGCGCGACGGACGCGGCCTCGCCCTGCCCGCGCTGGATGTCTCCGGTCTCGAACCAGTTGAGGCAGGAGGAGAGGTTGTTGGCGCTCTGCTGCTGGGGCAGGACGACGGAGAAGCCCCAGCGGTCGGCGAGTTGCAGCCAGCCGGTGCCGGTGCCGTAGCCGGAGGCGTTCTGGGTGCAGCCGTGCAGGGCGACGACGACGGGGCGCCCGGCGGGCAGCCCGTCGGGCACGTACCGGAACATGCGCAGCGCGCCCGGGTTGGTGCCGAAGCCGGTGACCTCCTGGAGGGAGGCGGCCCGGGCGGTCGTGGGGGTCAGGAGGGCCGTGAGCAGGGCGACCAGCAGGGTCGCCAGCAGGAAGCGGGGGGATGCCGCGGCTCTGGTCTGTGTCATGCCCCGAGACGGTAGGACCGTGTATCACCCCCGGATATGGAGCGGGCCCCTACAACGCCGGTGCTCACAGTGGTCGTTGACACCAAGGCCGGCACCGGGCCGGGTGGCGGAGCGCCCGCTCTGGCGACGCAGCCGTACGCGCACACGACGAAGGCGACGCGGCCCGCGCTTTCCGCGGGCACACGTCGCCTTCGTCTTCATGGCTGTGGAGATGGCGGGAATCGAACCCGCGTCCAACGGTGCGGAATCAGGGCTTCTCCGTGTGCAGTCTGGTACGAGTTTCTCAGCCCTCCGGATCACCCAGACAAGTCCGGAACGGGCTCAGTCACTGTGTGATTTCCCTTTTCACCCCGTGACCGGGATCAAGGTTTAGTCCCCTAGCTGATGCCAGGATCCGGGTCGGGAACGGCCCCGGGCTGACACTCCCTTGATAGGAGGCTCGCTCTGCTACCTGAGATCAGGCAGCGAGGGCGAAGGCCTGCTGGGAGGAATCGCGCTTGGTGTTGGCGATTATTTTTTTCGGCCTGTGGTTTACGAGATCATGGCCGCTTCCTCGACACGCTTCCCCTGCTTCGACAGCCGCTGTCGAAACCGATCATCCCCATGTTGATTTGACAAACCACGCACCCGCTGTGAGGTGCAGTGCCATCGTACGGGACCAACGCAGGTCGGTGCCACCGTATTCCCGGCGGGCCGGGACGGCGGCCGGCCCCGCATCCGCCCGGCCGGGTCTTCGCCGGTCAGGCCCGCTGCTTGCGGCGGATCGCGGAGATCACCCGATCGGCCTCACGGCGGTCCTGCTTCTCCCGCAGGGTCTGCCGCTTGTCGTACTCCTTCTTGCCCTTCGCCAGCGCGATCTCGACCTTGGCGCGGCCGTCCTTGAAGTACAGGGCGAGCGGCACGATCGTGTGACCGGTCTCCTGGGACTTCGACTCCAGCTTCTCGATCTCGGCCCGGTGCAGGAGCAGCTTCCGCTTGCGGCGGGCGCTGTGGTTGGTCCAGGTGCCCTGGGTGTACTCCGGCACGTGCACGTTGTAGAGCCACGCCTCGTGCCCTTCGAGCTGCACGAACCCGTCGACCAGCGACGCCCGGCCCTGGCGCAGCGACTTCACCTCGGTGCCGGTGAGGACGAGACCGGCCTCGTAGGTGTCGATGATGAGGTAGTCGTGCCGCGCCTTCTTGTTCTGCGCGATCAGCTTGCGCCCTTTTTCCTTAGCCATAGTGCCGCCCATTTTCGCACTACGAGGGGGGTGGCGGGGAAGCGCTTTACGGCGCGGGCGCCCCGGTGGGCGCCGGGCGGCTACTCCGCCTCGCCGAGCCCGCCGAGGACCGTCTCGGCGCGGGCCATCGCCTCCCGGCCCGCCTCCAGGTCGGGGGTGATGCCACGGCCGTCGACTCCGCGGCCGGAAGGGGTGCGGTAGTGGCCGACGGTCAGTTCGGCGACGGAGCCGCCGGGCAGCCGGCTCGGCATCTGCACGGAGCCCTTGCCGAAGGTCCGGGAGCCGACGACGACCGCGCGGCCCCGGTCCTGGAGCGCGCCGGTGAGCAGTTCGGCCGCGCTCATGGTGCCGCCGTCGACGAGGGCGACCAGGGGGCGGGCCGTGTCGCCGCCGGGCTCGGCGTGCAGAGCGCGCTGCGATCCCTCGACGTCGTAGGTGGCGACGAGGCCGCCGTCGAGGAAGGCGGACGCGGCGGTCACGGCCTCGCGGACCAGGCCGCCGGAGTTGCCGCGCAGGTCCAGGACGATGCCGGTGGCGGCCGGGGCCTGGCGCACGGCGCTGCGGACCTGCTTGCCGGAGCCCTTGGTGAACGCCTCGACCTTTATCACCGTGATGCCGCCGGGCAGGGTCCGTACGGTCACGGAGTCCGTGGTGAGCCGGGCGCGGCGCAGTGTCTGCGTCCACGCGCGCGTGCCGCGCTGAAGACCGAGGCGGACGGCGGTGCCCGCGGCCGCGTCGGTGGCGTCGCCGCGCAGCAGCGCCACGACCTCGGTGACGGGCCGCCCGTCGACGCGGTGGCCGTCGATGCTGCGCAGCCGGTCGCCCTCGCGGATCCCGGCGTCGGCGGCGGGCGAGCCGCCCGTCACGCGCGTCACCTCGATACGGCCGTCGCGCTCGCGCCGGGCCCACAGTCCGACGCCGGTGTACCGGCCGTCGAGGGTGTCCTCGAACTCCTCGTACTCGCCCTCGGAGTAGACCGCGGCCCAGCGGTCGCCGCTGCGGCTGACGGCCCGCTCGGCGGCCTCCATCGGGGACTTGCCGTCGGCCGCGGCCCTCTCGGCGGCCCGGGTGACGTCCTGGTGGTGGCCGGCGGGGGCGGCGGAGCGGGCCGTGTCCTCGGCGGGCGCGGCCTGCGGGCCGGGCAGGGAGCCGGTGGCGGCGCCGGCGACCAGGACACTGGTGAACACCAAGGTCAGGGTGGCCCCGCGGCGCAGGCGGCGGGGCTGACAGAACAGGTCACGACCTGACATGCCGGTGAGTCTAGGACAACGCAAGGGGCCGCACGGCCGGTTGACCGTACGGCCCGTTTGGCATGTGTCACACCTTCAGGTACTTGCGCAGCGCGAAGAACGCGGCCAACGCGGGCATCAGAAGGCTCGTCGCGAGGATGAGCGGCAGGTACTTCAGCACCGCGCCCCAGCCGATGAAGTTGATCAGCGTCAGCTGGTCGGCCAGGGCGAGTCCGTGGT
>DASTDN010000335.1:0-13820 GCA_035710365.1 Streptomyces sp.
GCGGCGGGGAAGGAATTCTGGGCGCCCGGCTTCGTCACGGCGGCCGCCCCGACGCGCACCGCGTACGCCGCCGCCTCCGCGAGGCTCTCGCCCGCCCCCAGCCGCCAGGCCAGGGCGGCGGTGAACGCGTCACCGGCCCCGGTCGTGTCGACGGCCTCGACGGGCACGGCCGGCACCGGCGTCGTACCGCCGGAGTCCGCGACGAGCGCGCCGCGCGCCCCCAGGGTCACGACCACGGACCGCGGCCCCTTCGCGAGCAGGACGCGCGCCCAGTCCGCCGGGGAGTCCCCGACGGCGGCCGGGCCGAGCACCACCTTGGCCTCGTGCTCGTTCAGGACGAGCGGATCGCAGGCGGCGAGCACCTCGGCGGGCAGCGGCCGGGGCGGGGAGGGATTGAGCACGAACCGGCTCCCGGGCGCCAGCGACCGCACCACCGCCTCGACCGTCTCCAGCGGGATCTCCAACTGGGCCGACACGACCCGGGAGGCGTGGAAGAGGCTCGTGGCGGCGCGTACGTCGTCCGGGGTGAGCCGGCCGTTGGCGCCGGGCGAGACGACGATGCTGTTGTCGCCGGACGGGTCGACGGTGATCAGCGCGACCCCGGTCGGCGCCCCGCCGACGAGCACCCCCACCGTGTCCACCCCGGCGGCCCGCTGCGAGTCCAGCAGCAGCCTGCCGTACGCGTCGTCACCGACCCGCGCCAGCAGCGCCGTCCGGGCACTGAGCCGTGCGGCGGCGACGGCCTGGTTGGCGCCCTTCCCGCCGGGATGAACGGCCAGGTCGGACCCGAGTACGGTCTCCCCGGCCGCGGGCCGCCGCTCGACACCGATCACGAGATCGGCGTTGGCCGACCCGACGACCAGCAGGTCGTAGTCGTACATCCGTTGCTCCCCACGGTTTCCGTGGCCCTTGCGGGCCGTGCGTCTCCTCGCCGGTGGCGTCCCGCGCCCGTCCGGGGCCGGGAGCAACAGGATGGCCCGGGACCACGGCGTACGGGGACACCGAGACGCGACAACCGTGCGCGCAGGCGCCACGACGGTGGGCCGGCTCGGGGGTTCGCGGAGGAAGCCGCCCGTATGACCGGTACGTCTGGGGCCGTACCGGCGTCCCGCCGACCGGCGCGGCGGTGCGCCCAACCGGGGATTGGCCGTGGCCGGGGCGCCGCCCATGCTGGGTCAACGGCCGATCTGCGCGAAGGGGAACGGGATGTCCACTCGGTACCGGCCCCGGGGGGTCGGGGTGTTGGGCGCGGGCGGTGAGGGTCTGGCTCTCGCCGCGCACCTGGCCGCACGCGGCGAGTCGGTGCACTTGTGCACCAGGGACCCCGGGAGGATCGCGGGCATCGCCCGGAGCCGCTCGATCCGTGCGCGGGGCGCGGTCGAGGGTGACCTGCCGCTCGCCGCGGTGGTCACCGACCCCGCCGAACTGGCCCGGGACTGCCCGCTGATCTTCGTCGCCACGGTCACCACCGCGTACCCGGCCGTGGCGGCGGGACTGGCCCGCCGGGCGGGCTGCCCCACACCCATGACCGACGCGCTGATCGACGTCGCCTCGACGCTGTCCCACGTCGACTACCGCAGCACCGGCCGCACTCAGGCGAGCATCGGCTGGGGCGGCCTGACACAGGCGCAGATACGGGACGTCCTGAACCGCTGACGCGCCCTGCCGCCGCTTCCCGCCAGGACCTGGCCCCCACCGGCACGTACACCGACATGGCCTCCCGAGCGACCCGGCCCCTCCTCCCCGGGCCGGCGGCCCGGGCTGTCCGCAGCCGGGTCGGACGCCGGCTGTCACCCCCCACCGGTACCGTCGGACCATGCCCACCCAGCCCCCGCCCGCACCCGGCGAACACCGGTCCGCCGTCCTCGAAGGCGTCCTCGAACGGATCACGTACGCCAACGAGGACAACGGCTACACCGTCGCCCGGGTCGACACCGGCAGAGGCGCGGGCGATCTGCTGACCGTCGTGGGCGCGCTGCTCGGCGCACAGGTGGGGGAGTCGCTGCGGATGGAGGGCCGCTGGGGCTCGCACCCCCAGTACGGCAAGCAGTTCCACGTCGACAACTACACGACCGTCCTGCCGGCCACGGTCCAGGGCATCCGCCGCTACCTCGGCTCCGGCCTGGTCAAAGGCATCGGCCCGGTCTTCGCCGACCGCATCACGCAGCACTTCGGCACGGACACCCTGCGCGTCATCGAGGAGGAACCGAAGAGGCTGATCGAGGTCCCCGGCCTCGGTCCGAAACGCACGAGGAAGATCGCCGACGCCTGGGAGGAACAGAAGGCGATCAAGGAGGTGATGCTCTTCCTGCAGACCGTCGAGGTGTCGACCTCCATCGCTGTCCGGATCTACAAGAAGTACGGTGACGACTCGATCGCCGTGGTGAAGGAGGAGCCGTACCGCCTCGCCGCGGACGTCTGGGGCATCGGGTTCCTCACCGCCGACAAGATCGCCCAGTCCGTCGGCATCCCCCACGACAGCCCGCAGCGGGTCAAGGCCGGGCTGCAGTACGCGCTGTCCCAGGCCACCGACCAGGGCAACTGCTACCTCCCCGAGGAGCAGCTCATCAAGGACGCGGTGAAGCTGCTCCAGGTCGACACCGGCCTGGTCATCGAGTGCCTCGCCGAACTCGCCACGCCCCCCGAGGACGGCTCCGACCCCGGAGTCGTACGCGAGAGGATCCCCGCCCCGGACGGCGGCAGCGGCACGGGCGACGCGGGCGGCGAGACCGTCACCGCCATCTACCTCGTCCCCTTCCACCGCGCCGAACTCTCCCTTTCCTCCCAGGTGTTGCGCCTGCTCCGCACGGACCAGGACCGTATGCCCGGCTTCCGGGACGTGGCCTGGGACAAGGCCCTGGCCTGGCTGAAGGGCCGTACGGGCGCGGACTTGGCGCCCGAGCAGGAGGCCGCCGTCAGGCTGGCGCTGACGGAGAAGGTCGCCGTCCTGACGGGCGGTCCCGGCTGCGGGAAGTCCTTCACGGTCCGCTCCATCGTGGAGCTGGCCCGCGCCAAGAAGGCCAGGGTCGTCCTCGCCGCCCCCACCGGCCGCGCGGCGAAACGCCTCGCCGAGCTGACCGGAGCAGAGGCTTCCACCGTCCACCGCCTGCTGGAACTGAAACCCGGCGGCGACGCCGCGTACGACCGGGACCGTCCCCTCGACGCCGACCTCGTCGTCGTGGACGAGGCGTCCATGCTGGACCTGCTCCTCGCGAACAAGCTGGTCAAGGCCGTGGCGCCGGGTGCGCACCTGCTCTTCGTCGGAGACGTCGACCAGTTGCCCAGCGTGGGCGCGGGCGAGGTGCTCAGAGACATGCTGGCAGGCGGCGGCCCGGTACCCGCCGTGCGCCTCACGCGGGTGTTCCGGCAGGCCCAGCAGTCCGGCGTGGTCACCAACGCGCACCGCATCAACGCCGGACAGCACCCGCTCACCGACGGCATGAAGGACTTCTTCCTCTTCGTCGAGGACGACACCGAAGAGGCCGGACGGCTCACCGTGGACGTCGCGGCCCGTCGTATTCCGGCCAAGTTCGGGCTCGACCCGCGCCGGGACGTGCAGGTGCTGGCACCCATGCACCGGGGCCCGGCGGGAGCCGGCGCGCTCAACGGTCTGCTCCAGCAGGCGATCACCCCGGGCCGCCCCGACCTGCCGGAAAAGCGCTTCGGCGGCCGCGTCTTCCGTGTCGGCGACAAAGTCACCCAGATTCGCAACAATTATGAGAAAGGGAAGAACGGCGTCTTCAACGGCACCGTGGGCGTGGTGACCTCGCTCGATCCGGTCGACCAGCGCCTGACGGTCTTGACCGACGAGGACGAGGAGGTGCCGTACGACTTCGACGAACTGGACGAGCTGGCGCACGCCTACGCCGTGACGATCCACCGCTCCCAGGGCAGTGAATACCCGGCCGTGGTCGTCCCCGTCACCACGGGCGCGTGGATGATGCTCCAGCGGAACCTGCTGTACACGGCGGTGACGAGGGCGAAGCGGCTTGTCGTGCTCGTCGGCTCGCGCCGGGCGATCGGGCAGGCGGTGCGCACGGTTTCCGCGGGCCGGCGCCACACGGCTCTGGACCACCGTCTCGCACCCCGCTGACAGCAGCCGCGAGGGCCGCCCCGGCGTCCGCCCGGGGTGCATTCCCGTCCATTCCGCCCGTCCGGCGACCGGGAGGAAAAAATGATCGATCAAATGAGTCGCGAAGGTCACACGGCACTTCCGGAACCGGGAAGTCAGGGGGCAAGATGAGCAAGTTGGCGGCACTCAGTGCCGCCAATAGGCCCGATGGTCGACCCCGAGTGCACTCTCCTGAGCCAAGTGAGGGATGGTAGAGACAGTCAGGGCACCTCGAAGATGAGGCACTACGTCGGTGAGGGAAGACGTGAGCGACAACTCTGTAGTACTGCGGTACGGCGACGGCGAGTACACCTACCCGGTGATCGACAGCACCGTCGGTGACAAGGGCTTCGACATCGGGAAGCTCCGCGCCCAGACCGGTCTGGTGACACTGGACAGCGGTTACGGCAACACCGCCGCGTATAAATCCGCCATCACGTATCTGGACGGCGAGGCCGGCATCCTCCGGTACCGCGGCTACCCGATCGAGCAGCTCGCGGAGCGCTCCACCTTCCTGGAGGTCGCGTACCTGCTGATCAACGGCGAGCTGCCGACGGTCGACGAACTCACCTCGTTCAAGGACGAGATCACGCAGCACACCCTGCTGCACGAGGACGTCAAGAACTTCTACCGCGGCTTCCCGCGCGACGCCCACCCGATGGCCATGCTGTCGTCCGTGGTGTCCGCGCTGTCGACGTTCTACCAGGACAGCCACAACCCGTTCGACGAGCAGCAGCGCAACCTCTCCACCATCCGCCTGCTGGCCAAGCTCCCGACGATCGCGGCCTACGCCTACAAGAAGTCGGTCGGCCACCCGTTCGTCTACCCGCGCAACGACATGGGGTACGTCGAGAACTTCCTGCGGATGACCTTCTCGGTCCCGGCGCAGGACTACGAACTGGACCCGATCGTGGTGTCCGCCCTCGACAAGCTGCTGATCCTGCACGCGGACCACGAGCAGAACTGTTCGACGTCCACGGTCCGCCTGGTCGGCTCCTCGCAGGCGAACATGTTCGCCTCGATCTCCGCCGGCATCAACGCGCTGTGGGGCCCGCTGCACGGCGGCGCCAACCAGTCCGTGCTGGAGATGCTGGAAGGCATCCGCGACGCGGGCGGCGACGTCGACTCCTTCATCCGCAAGGTGAAGAACAAGGAGGACGGCGTCCGCCTGATGGGCTTCGGCCACCGGGTCTACAAGAACTTCGACCCGCGCGCGAAGATCATCAAGGCCGCCGCGCACGATGTGCTGTCCGCCCTCGGCAAGTCCGACGAGCTGCTGGACATCGCGCTGAAGCTGGAGGAGCACGCGCTCTCCGACGACTACTTCGTCCAGCGCAGCCTCTACCCGAACGTCGACTTCTACACCGGTCTGATCTACCGGGCCATGGGCTTCCCGACCGAGATGTTCACGGTCCTGTTCGCCCTCGGCCGGCTGCCGGGCTGGATCGCCCAGTGGCACGAGATGATCAAGGAGCCGGGCTCCCGCATCGGCCGCCCGCGCCAGATCTACACGGGCGTCGTGGAGCGCGACTTCGTTCCCGTCGAGGCGCGCTGAACCGTCGCCCGGGCGGCGCTGACCCGCCACGGGCTCCCCTCCGGCCCCGCATCCGTCCTCGGGTGCGGGGCCCGGTGCGTTCCGGTCCGTTGCGGCCGGTGATGGTCCGGCACGGTGTGCTCCGGTCCCGTCGTGGCCGGTGGTGGTCCGGCACGGTGCGTTCCGGTCCGCGGTGTCCCGGGCCTGTGCCGGCGCAGCAGGGAGCAGCAGGCAGGAGCAATGAACAGGAAGCACCAGACAGGACGCACCGAACCGGAAGCGGAAAGCAGAAACCGGCAAGCGACATCGCACAACCGGTAGCGCGTGAGCGGCAACGGGCAATCGGGTCCCGGAAAGCAGAAGGCGCTCCGGCGCCGGTCCCCCCACGGGCCGACGTCCGGAGCGCCTTCCCATGTCCCGGTGCGGATTCCCCCCACGGGATCCGGCCGGGCGTTTGTGAAGACAGCGCCTGAATCGCTGCTGTGCACGAGGAACTGGCCCGCCGTGCACGGGTTTGGTACTGCTGCGGTGTGCCGGGACAGCACACACCTGAGAGGGGCCGCTCAAAGCTTCCCGGTGTTACTTGCCCCGGCAACGCGTCGTGCGGGGACGGTCCCCCAAGACAATCCCCCGATGTCCGGAAGCGCCCCCCAAGACGCTCCTGACATCGACAACTTAGACCTTCGAACCCCTTCGATGGTTACGTTCAGACCACTGTGATCTGCGTCTCTCGCAAATGTCTGCCAGATACGCAAAACACCCCAAAGGAAGAGCGGGACTCTGGCGTAAGAAGTATGCGTGAGCCTTGTGAAGAGGATATGTGAGTCTGGCGTGTGGTTCCAGGGGCTCAGAGCTCTTCTCCTCAGGAAAATCGCCGCAGGCGCAGGCTGTTCGTCACGACGAAGACCGACGAGAACGCCATCGCGGCCCCCGCGACCATCGGATTGAGCAGTCCGGCGGCGGCCAGTGGCAGCGCGGCCACGTTGTAGCCGAAGGCCCAGACCAGGTTTCCCTTGATCGTGGCGAGCGTCCGCCGTGACAGCCGTATCGCGTCGGCGGCCACCCGCAGGTCCCCGCGCACCAGCGTCAGATCGCCCGCCTCGATCGCCGCGTCCGTGCCGGTTCCCATCGCGAGACCGAGATCGGCGGCGGCGAGGGCGGCGGCGTCGTTGACCCCGTCCCCGACCATCGCCACCGTCCGGCCCTGCTCCTGGAGCCGCCGTACGACGTCGACCTTGTCCTGCGGCAGCACCTCGGCGATCACCTCGTCGATGCCCACCGCGCGGGCGACGGACTCGGCGGCAGCGCGGTTGTCCCCGGTCAGCAGCACCGGGGCGAGTCCGAGGGCGCGCAGCTCGCGCACCGCCCGCGCGCTGGTCTCCTTCACGGTGTCCGCGACGGCCAGCACCCCGTACGCCCGGCCGTCCCAGCCGACGACGACCGCCGTACGGCCCTCCCGCTCCGCTTCCGCACGCGCGCGTGCGAGGCTCTCGGGAAGCGCCGCCGTGTGACCGGCCTCCGGTCCCGACGCCGCGTCGTCCGGACCGCCGTAGAGGCGGCCGACCGCCACCTCGTGGCCCTCCACGCGCGCGCGTACGCCCCTGCCGGGCACGTTCTCGAAGTGCTCGGCCGCGGGCAGCGGGCCACTGAGCCGCTCCCGGGCACCGGCGGCGACGGCCCGGGCGACGGGATGCTCGGAGGCGTCCTCGACGGCGCCCGCGAGCCGCAGCACCCGCTCCTCGTCGGCGCCGTCCGCGACGTACACCTCCTGGAGGGTCATACGGCCCGTGGTGACCGTGCCGGTCTTGTCGAGGACGACCGTGTCGACGCGGCGCGTGGACTCCAGGACCTCCGGGCCCTTGATCAGGATGCCGAGCTGCGCGCCGCGCCCGGTGCCGACCATCAGGGCGGTCGGTGTGGCCAGGCCCAGCGCGCACGGGCAGGCGATGATCAGCACCGCGACGGCCGCCGTGAACGCCGCCACGGTGTCGTCCGTGACGCCCAGCCAGCCGCCGAAGGTGCCCGCCGCGAGCAGCAGCACCACGGGTACGAAGACCGCCGAGATCCGGTCGGCGAGCCGCTGCACCTCGGCCTTGCCGTTCTGCGCGTCCTCGACCAGCTTCGCCATCCGCGCGAGCCGCGTGTCGGCGCCCACCCGGGTGGCCGCCACGACCAGCCGCCCGCCGGCGTTGACGGTGGTCCCGGCGACCGTGTCGCCGACGGTGACGTCCACCGGCACGGACTCGCCGGTCAGCATCGAGGCGTCCACGGCGGAGCTGCCCTCGACGACCGTGCCGTCCGTGGCGATCTTCTCCCCGGGCCGTACGACGAACCGGTCGCCCACGGCCAGCCGGTCCACCGGCACGCGCACCTCGGCGCCGTCCCGCAGCACCCCCACGTCCTTGGCGCCGAGCTCCATCAACGCCCGCAGGGCCGCCCCCGCGCGCCGCTTGGAGCGGGCCTCCAGGAAGCGGCCCAGCAGGATGAGCGCGGTGACTCCCGCGGCCACCTCCAGGTAGATCGCGGAGGCGCCGTGTGCGCGGGAGACGGTCGGGGAGAAGTCCCCGCGCATGCCGGGCGTGCCCGCGTCGCCGAGGAACAGGGCCCACAGGGACCAGCCGAACGCGGCGAGCGTGCCGACCGAGACCAGCGTGTCCATGGTGGCCGCGCCGTGCCGGGCGTTCGTCCAGGCGGCGCGGTGGAACGGCAGGCCGCCCCACACGACCACGGGAGCGGCCAGGGTGAGGGCGAGCCACTGCCAGTTGTCGAACTGCAGGACCGGGACCATCGACAGCGCGACGACGGGAGCGGCGAGAGCGGCGCAGACCACGAGGCGCGTGCGGAGCGGGAGCGGCGCCGTCGCGGCTGCCCCGCCCGGAGGCGGTGCGTCCTGCGGCTCGGGCCGGACCGGGGGCGGCTCCTCGGCCGTGTAGCCGGTTCTGACGACCGTGGCGATCAGGTCGGCGACCTCGACGCCCGGCACGTACAGGACCTTCGCCTTCTCGGTCGCGTAGTTCACCGTGGCGGTCACGCCGTCCATGCGGTTGAGCTTCTTCTCGACGCGGGCCGCGCAGGAGGCGCAGGTCATCCCGCCGATGCGCAGTTCGACCTGCCGGGGCCTCCCCGGCTCGGGGGGCGCCCCGGGGGCGCTCGGCGAAGCGGATGCGGTGGTGCTGGTCATGTCCGGACTCCAGACGGCGGACCGGGCCGTGCCGGGCCACTGCGCGCTGACCGGCGCGGCCCGGACCGGGCGGGTGGTGCCGCCCGCCCCGGCGGGCGGCGGGTTGCCGCTCAGGCCCTGCCGGTGAGCTCGAAGCCCGCCTCGTCCACGGCGGCGTGTACGGCGGCGTCGTCCAGCGGGGACTCGGAGACGACGGTGACCTCGCCGGTGGAGGCGACGGCCTCCACGGAGCGGACGCCGGGAATCCCGGAGATCTCGGTGGAGACGGAGCCCTCGCAGTGTCCGCAGCTCATTCCGGTCACTTTGTAGACGGCGGTGACGGAACCGGGGGTGTCGGTCTGGGCGGTCATGTCGTTACTCCTCGTGGAGATGTTCGGGACGCGGGTGGCCGGAAGTCGCCCACACCACTCACTGTATACCCCTAGGGGGTATGAGGCAAAGGCGGTCCGGGCTCGTCCAGCATCGGTCGCAGATACCGCAGCAGGACCTTCTTCAGCTCCTGGACGTACGCCGCCCGCTCCGCGCCCTCGTGGCCCAGGATCAGTTCGAGCCCGGCCTTGTAGATGCCGAGGCAGACGTGCGCGGTGCGCGTCACGTCGGCGGCGGGGGCCCCGGGCAGGAACGAGGAGATCAGCGCCTCGACGCGGGACAGCAGCGTCACGTGCAGGGCGTCGTGCTCCTCGGCGATGTGGCCCGGGATGTCGGGGCCGTGCATCAGCGCGAAGAACACCGGATGGCGGCAGTTGAAGTCGATGAAGCGGTCGACCGCGGCGCCGACCGCCTCCTCCAGCGGCGTCGCCGGGCCGACCGGGGCGAGCGCCTCGCCGTACGTCTCCCGCATCTGGCGCATGAGCCGCTCGCCCAGCTCGATCGCGATGGCTTCCTTGTTCGGGAAGAACTGGTACAGCGTGCCCGGTGAGACGCCCGCCTCGCGGGCGATGGCGTTGGTGCTCGCCGCCGTGTAGCCGGTCGCGCAGAAGACGGACGCGGCGGCCTCCAGCAACTGGGCGACGCGGCGCTCGCCGCGCGCCTGGCGGCGGCGTGGCCTGGCCTCCGCCGGATCCTGCCCGCCGGGCCTCTCGGTGGTTTCGGGGTTCTCGGGCACGCGTCATCCCCAGCCTCTTCGCACGCGATTGACAAACGCGAGTGGTCGCTCGCATTCTTGAGGAAACGCGAGCGATCTCTCGTGTTTGCCAGTCTATGGCAACGGCAGGTCCGTGCCGTGCCTCCTGTTGTCCTGCCTTCGCACGGTCCACCTGCGCAAAGGCGCCGACGGGCACGGTCCGGGGCCACCGGACGGCGCCCGGACACGGGATGCCCGACGGACCGCACGGACGCCATGGACCTCACGGTGAAGGGGACACCGCAGGATGACCGAAGTCAACAAGCCGCCGCGGACCGGAGGCTGGACCCGCTGGGTGACCGCCCGGCCGCGCCTGTCGCTGCTCACGGCCCTCGTGCTCACGCTGCTCGCCGTGCTGGCCGGCAGCGGGGTCGCCGACCGCCTCGGCAGCGGCGGCTGGGAGGACCCGGCCGCCGAGTCCACGTACGCGACGAAGGCGCTGGAGCGCGAGTTCCCCGCCTCCCAGCCCAACGTCCTGCTGCTCGTCGACGCGCGCCGCGCCTCCGTCGACGACCCGGCCGTCGCGGCCGCGGCGAAGCGGATCGCCGCCCGCCTCGCCGGGGAGCGGGGCGTCACCGGCGTCGGCTCCTACTGGGACACCGGCGCCCCCGCCCTGCGCGCCGAGGACGGCCATGAGGCGCTGATAGCCGCCCGCCTCACCGGCGACGAGAGCACCGTGGGCGACACCCTCGACCGCATCGCCGCCCACTACCGGGGCGTGCACGGCGCGGTCGAGGTGCGGATCGGCGGCCCCGTCGCCGTCCGGC
Source organism: Streptomyces sp. (assembly GCA_035710365.1). Taxonomy (GTDB): domain Bacteria; phylum Actinomycetota; class Actinomycetes; order Streptomycetales; family Streptomycetaceae; genus Streptomyces. The sequence continues at coordinate 10,717 of DASTDN010000335.1, forward strand.
ACGAGATGCAGGCGATCATCCAGGAGGACCTGACCCGCGCCGAACTGATCGCCCTGCCGGTCACGCTCGTGCTGCTGGTCATGGTCTTCGGCAGCGCCGTCGCCGCCCTGCTGCCGCTCGGCATCGGCATCGTCGCCATCCTCGGGACCAACGCCGTGCTGCGCGGCCTCACCGAGCTGACCGACGTGTCGGTCTTCGCCCTGAACCTGACGACGGCCCTCGGCCTGGGCCTCGCGATCGACTACGCCCTGTTCATCGTCCGCCGCTTCCGCGAGGAACTGTCCGGCGGGGCCGAGCCGCCGGCCGCCGTCGCCACCACCCTGCGCACGGCGGGCCGCACGGTGCTGTTCTCCGCCCTCACCGTCGCGGTGTCCCTGGCGGCCATGCTGCTCTTCCCGCAGTACTTCCTGCGCTCCTTCGCCTACGCGGGGATCGCCGTGGTGCTGCTGGCCGCCGCCGCGGCCCTGATCCTCCTGCCGGCCGCGCTGGTCCTGCTCGGGCACCGGGTCGACGCGCTGGACCTGCGGCGCCTGTTCCGCCGGGGCCGGACGAAGCCGTCCGGCTCCGCCGAGGAGGGCCGGGCCTGGGCGCGCACGGCGACGCTCGTCATGCGCCGCGCCCCCTTCTTCGCGCTCGGCACCACCGCCGTGCTCATCCTGCTCGGACTGCCCTTCCTGGGCGTGAAGTTCGGCACGGCGGACGACCGCCAGCTCCCGTCGGGCGCCGAGTCCCGGGTCGTGCAGCAGCACATCCGCGACAGTTTCCCCGGCAACCCCGGAGGCGCCCTCGAAGTCCTCGCCGAGGGCCCCGCCACAACAACGCAGTACGCCGACTACAAGGAGCGGATAGCCGCCCTGCCCGACGTCCGGGGCGTGGCGGGCCCGCTGGTGAAGGGCGACTCGGCGTACTTCACGGTGCTCCCGGCGGGGGAGGCCGTCGACGAGGCGGCCCAGGACCTGGTGGGCGAACTGCGCGCCGCACCGGCCCCCTTCGACACGAAGGTGACGGGGACGGCGGCCGTGCTCGTCGACTCCAAGGACGCGATCGGCGAGCGCCTGCCGTGGGCGGCCCTCTTCATCACCGTCGTCACCCTGTTCCTGGTCTTCCTCCTCACCGGAAGCGTGCTCATCCCCGTCCAGGCGGTGCTGCTCAACGCGCTCAGCCTCACGGCGATGTTCGGCGCGGTCGTCTGGGTCTTCCAGGACGGCCACCTCTCGGGCCTGCTCGGCTTCACCAGCCCCGGCTCCATAGAGACCACCCTCCCGGTCCTGATGTTCTGCGTCGCCTTCGGCCTCTCCATGGACTACGGCGTGTTCCTGCTGTCCCGCGTCAAGGAGGAGTACGACCACAGCGGCGACCACGAGCAGGCCGTACGGCACGGAGTGCGGCGCACGGGCGGACTGATCACCGCGGCTGCCGTCATCCTCGCGGTCGTGATGGTCGCGATCGGCACCTCCCGCGTGACCAACACCAAGATGCTCGGACTGGGCATCGCCCTGGCGGTGCTCATGGACGCGATGATCGTGCGCAGCCTTCTCGTGCCCGCGGTGATGCGCCTCACCGGCCGGGCGACCTGGTGGGCCCCGGCCCCCCTGCGCCGCTTCCACCGGCGCTTCGGCCTGAGCGAGGGGGACCCGGCACAGGAGCCGTCCCCGACAGCGGGCCTTGAGGGGGCGGGGTCCGGGGCCGGGCCCGGGGCGGAGACGGAGACCCGGGAGGCGGTGGGGGCGCGCGGCTAGGCCGGGCCGCTCGGGTCTGCGCGGAGGAGGCCGCGGCGCGGGACGCGGTGCGTCCCGCCAGGCCGGGCAGGACCCGCGTACCGGATGTACAGGGAGTGCTCGGGTGGCGCGGCGGCGCCGCGAGGTGCCGTAGCCGTCGTAGCGGGGCCGCGACGTCCACACGACACGGCCCGGTGCCCTCCTGCGGGGGCGATGATCGGCGGGAGGGGCTCGGCAGCGACGGCCGGCCCGGTGACGACGGAAGCGAGGCGGGCGGCGATGCGCGCGGTGGTGTTCGAACGGTTCGGCGGGCCGGTCGAGGTGCGGGGCGTCGAGGACCCCGCGCCCCCGGACCACGGGGTGGTGGTGCGGGTCGGGGCCACCGGGCTGTGCCGCAGCGACTGGCACGGCTGGCAGGGCCACGACCCGGACATCACCCTGCCGCACGTGCCGGGACACGAACTCGCCGGCGTGGTCGAGGCGGTGGGGCCCAGGGTGACCGCCTGGCGGCCCGGCGACCGGGTCACCGTCCCGTTCGTCTGCGCCTGCGGAACCTGTCCCGCCTGCGCCGCCGGGGAGCAGCAGGTGTGCGAGCGGCAGACCCAGCCCGGCTTCACCCACTGGGGCTCCTTCGCGCAGTACGTGGCACTCGACCGGGCCGACGTCAACCTCGTCGCCGTCCCCGACGGCATGTCGTTCGCGACGGCGGCCGGACTCGGCTGCCGGTTCGCCACGGCGTTCCGGGCGGTCGTCCAGCAGGGCCGGGCCGCCGCGGGGGAGTGGGTCGCGGTGCACGGCTGCGGGGGCGTGGGCCTGTCCGCGGTGATGATCGCGGCCTCGGCCGGTGCGCGCGTCGTCGCCGTCGACGTCTCGCCGGGCGCCCTGGACCTGGCGCGGACGTTCGGCGCGACCGCGTGCGTCGACGCCACCCGAGCCGAGGACACGGCCCTGGCGGTGCGCGAACTGACCGGTGGCGGCGCCCATCTGTCCCTCGACGCCCTCGGCTCGCCCGCCACCTGCGCCGCCTCCGTGAACGGCCTGCGCCGCCGCGGCCGGCATGTCCAGGTCGGCCTGCTGCCCTCCCGGACCGGCACGACCCCCGTGCCCATGGCCCGCGCCGTCGCCCTGGAACTCCGGATCCTCGGCAGCCACGGCATGGCCGCCCACACCTACCCGCCCATGCTGGACCTGGTCCGGTCGGGCCGCCTGCGCCCCGACCGGTTGGTGACCTCGACGATCCCGCTGACCGCGGCCCCCGCCGCACTCACCGGGATGGGCACGGGAACCGGAGCGGGTCGGGGGGCGGGGGTGACGGTCATCGAGCCGTGGAGCTGAGGCGGCCGGGCCGACAGCGGCCGGGCCCTGCCGCAGACGGCCCCGGCCGGA
>DASTDN010000336.1:0-7213 GCA_035710365.1 Streptomyces sp.
GCGCCGAGGGCGGCCAGGGCTGCGCGACGGGCGGTCGCGGGGTGACGGTGGACCATTCGACTGTCTCCGATCACTGGGAAGGCGTGGGGGAGAGGCGGACGGAAGGCGGACACCTGACGAGGCGTCCGGCCAGGCCTACACCTAGCAGCGCGAACGCCCGGCTCCGCCCGCAGCCGCGCCGGGCATTCGCGCTTTGGTGCCGTGAACGAGCCGCCAGGTGCAGTACGCCCACCGCCGTACGCCGCACTCCGGAGGCCGCCGCGAACCGGTCCGTGACGGGCGGCGCACGCGCACCGGAGGCACGGGGGCTGACAGCCCGCATCCGGCGCGCCCGGCCCACACCCACACCCGGCACAACGGGCACACACCACCCCCGGCACAACCGGAACCCGCCTGCGCGTGAACGGCCCGCCTCCGGCGCAGCCCGCCCGCCACGCGTCTGCCCCGGGCACGGTGGGGCCCGGGGCAGACGCGTGGCCGGTCCTGAAGGTGCTCACGCCGGTCGGCGGCGGCAGCACGCGGTACAGGTCACCCGGCGAAGCGGTCGGCTCGCCGGTTCCTGCCCGGTGCGGCCCGGTGATCTTCTGGGTCCGGTCTGCTCGGGAGCAGGCCGGTCCGGGACCGGCCCGGAGCCGCTCCGGCCGCCCGGCTGTCCGGCGCGACGGCCGAGCGCGGACCGGGCACCCGACCGGATCAGCGCAGTTGCTCGGCCAGCCCGACGATGATGCCCTCCGGGCCGCGGAGGTAGCAGAGCAGATAGCTGTCCTCGAACCGGGCGATCTCGCCGACGAGTTCGGCGCCGTGCGGGCGCAGGCGGGCAACGGTGTCCTCGATGTCGTCGACGGCGAACATGACGCGGTGCGTGCCCAGAACGTTGTGCGGCCGGTTGCGCGGCTCGGTGCCGATCACCGCGGGGCTGCGGTATTTCGCCAGTTCGAGCCGGCTGTGACCGTCCGGGGTCCGGACCATCGCGACGTCGCAGCGGACGCCGTCGAGCCCGGTGCACTGGTCGGCGAAGAGGCCCTCGATCTCCGCCCTGCCCTCCAGCTCCATACCGAGTTCCACGAAGAACGCGACGGCGGCCTCCAGGTCCTCGACGACGATGCCCACGTTGTCCATCCGCTGAATCGCCATGCGGGTCTCTCCTTCCTCGCGCGGCCGGTGACGGCCGCTGATGTCTCCGGGACGGAGCCGGTGACGCGTTGACGGCGTCCCCGGGCCCCGAACCCTCCAACGATCCGCATCGTGCCCCGGCACCGCTCAGCGGGCCCCCGGTGACGTCACTTGCGGCCCGCCGCCGCGCCGGGGCAGGGTGCGGAGGTGCCCACTCTGCTGATCGTGCATCACACGCCGTCACCGAACTGCCAGGCCCTCTTCGAGGCCGTCGTCGCCGGGGCCACCGCACCCGAGATCGAGGGCGTCCGCGTGGAGCGCCGCGCCGCGCTGTCCGCGACCGCCTCCGACGTCCTGGCCGCGGACGCCTACCTGCTGGGCACCCCGGCCAACCTCGGCTACATGTCCGGCGCCCTGAAACACTTCTTCGACCAGGTCTACTACCCCTGCCTGGACGAGACCCGGGGCAGGCCCTTCGGCTGCTACGTCCACGGCGGCAGCGACGTCACGGGCGCGGTGCGCGGCATCGAGACGATCACGACGGGCCTGGGCTGGCGGCGGGCCGCCGACGTCGTCACCACCACGGGCGAGCCGGACAGGGCCGACACCGGGGCCTGCTGGGAACTGGGCGCGACCCTCGCCGCCGGCCTCATGGACTGAGCGGCCTGCGCACCGCAGCCGTCCGGCGGGCCGGTTCGCGGCGTGCCCGGCCGCGCCGCGCGCGGGGCCCGCCGACACGACCCCCGTCTGTCAAGGCCGCGCTCTTCGCGCAACGGGGAGTCGAGACGCACCGGTGCGGGGATGTTGCGCTGTGAACCGGCAAGCAGTCAGGCGACCGGTAAGCAGCCAGGCGAACCAACCAGGAAACCCCACGATTCCGAGGAGTCCAGCATGGTCCGTTCACAGCCACCCGTCCCGGGCCCGGCCGGGATGCGCCCGAACCGCCGTCGCGTCCTCACCGCCGGCCTCGGGCTGGCGACGGCCGCGGCGCTCGGCACGGGCGCGCCCCGCGCGCACGCCGCGGCCTCCGCCGTCACCGGCACGAAGGTCCGCAACCTCACCGGCCCGGCGGAGACGGGACAGTTCGCCGCGCCCTGGACCGATCTGGGCATCCCGGCCCGCTGCCCCGACGGTTCCCTGCTGTTCGTGTGCGGCGACACCTTCGACGGGGCCGAGGTCGGCGGCCCCGACTGGCGCTCCCCGGTGGGCCTGCGCGCCCGCAACCCCAACCTCGACTACCTCGTCATCAACGACAGCGTGGGCGGCGCGCACGCCGTGGGCCTCGTGCCCGAGGGCCACCAGAACGGCACGACCGCCATCCCCTCGGACGTCTTCACCATCGGCGACACGATGTACATGCACCTGATGCGGGGGATCATCTACCAGACGCACCACTCCGACTTCTGGCGCTCCCGGGACAACGGCCAGACCTGGGAGTACCTGTGCCAGTGGCCCGGTGACCAGTACGGCGGCCAGTTCCAGCAGAAGACGTACGCGGTCGCCGACGACGGCTACTGCTACGTCCTGTCGACGGTCTTCAACCGGGACGTCGCCTCCGACCTCCTCCTGCACCGGGTCCGCCAGGACCAGTTGGGCAACCCGGCGGCGTACCAGCCGTGGGGGTACGCGAACGGCGTGTGGGCCTGGGGCAACTACCCCACGACCATCAGCCCCCGCCGCCGCTGGGGCGAGATCTGCTTCCGCGCCATGGGCGGCAAGTACGCCCTGACCTGGCTCAACATGGCACCCCTCGACATGCGCGCCCAGATCTTCGCGCTCCCCACCAGCAACCTGTTCACCACCCCGGAGCAGACCTTCATCGTCCCCACCTTCCCGGGCGGCGAGTGGGGCAACGCGGTCGCCAGTCCGTACGGCGGCTTCATCGTGCCCGGCTCCACGTTCGCCAACTTCCACGTCACGGTGAGCCAGTGGTACGACGCCCAGAACTACCGGGTGATGCAGTACCGCATCAACGGCCTGGCCGCCTGAGCGGGCGCGGGCCGCAGGTCCGCCACCGCTGACACTCCGCCTCCCGTACGGGCCGGCCGCCACCGCGCGACCGGCCCGTCGCCCTGAAGCCCTGCGCCCTCCACCTATACTCCTTAGGTAAATGCCTGAAGGGCATCGAAGAAGGAGGGAAGTGGGCATGGCGCGCGCCGGACTCACCGCGGAGCGGCTCACCCGCGCCGGAGCCGAACTGGCCGACGAGGTGGGCTTCGGCGAAGTGACCGTCTCGGAACTGGCCCGTCGCTTCGGCGTGAAGGCCGCGAGCCTGTACGCGCACGTGCGCGGCTCCCAGGACCTCAGGACGAGGATCGCCCTGCTGGCCCTGGAGGAACTCGCCGACCGGGCCTCCGAGGCGCTGGCCGGCCGGTCCGGCAAGGACGCCCTCGCCGCCTTCGCCGACGTCCACCGCGACTACGCGCGCGAGCATCCCGGCCGCTACGACGCCGCCCGCATGAGGCTCGACCCGGAGACCGCCGCGGCGAGCGCGGGCGTACGGCACGCCCGGATGACCCGGGCCCTGCTGCGCGGCTACGACCTGACCGAGCCGGACCGGACCCACGCCGTCCGCCTCCTCGGCAGCGTCTTCCACGGCTACGTCAGCCTGGAGGCGAGCGGCGGATTCAGCCACAGCGCCCCCGACAGCCAGGAGACGTGGACCCGCGTCGTCGACGCCCTCGACGCCCTGCTCCGCAACTGGCCCGCGCCCGCCTGACCCCCACCCGGAGACCTCGCCATGCAGACCCGTCCCGCCTGGATCACCACCCCCCTCACCGCCGCCCTCGTCCGCGGCGCCCTCGACCTGGAGCGCACCGAGCGGGGCGGCCTGCTCCCGCACCGGCTGCCCGCCACCGCCCGCGCGCAGAACACCGACCCGCAGCTCGCCATGGCCGAGTCCCAGCCCTCCGGTGTCCGGCTGGCGTTCCGCACCCGCGCCACCGCCGTCGAACTCGACACCCTGCCCACCAAACGCGTCTACGCGGGCGCCCCGCCGCGCGCCGACGGCCCCTACGAACTGCTCGTCGACGGCCGTCCCGCGGGCCGCGCCACCGCGTCCGGCGGCAACACCCTCACCATCGACATGACCACCCGTTCCGTCACGCACCGGCCGGGCCCCCCGGACACCCTGCGCTTCACCGGCCTGCCGGACCGGCCCAAGGACGTCGAGATCTGGCTGCCGCACAACGAGACGGCCGAACTCCTCGCCCTGCGCACCGACGCCCCCGTCGAACCCGCCCCGGACCGGGGCCGCACGGTGTGGCTGCACCACGGCAGCTCCATCAGCCAGGGCTCCGACGCCCACGGCCCGACCAGCACCTGGCCCGCGCACGCCGCGCTGCTCGCCGGCGCCGACCTGGTCAACCTGGGGCTGAGCGGCAGCGCCATGCTCGACCCGTTCACGGCCCGCGCGATACGGGACACCCCCGCCGACCTGATCAGCGTCAAGATCGGCATCAACATCGTCAACCACGACCTGATGCGGCTGAGGGCCTTCACCCCGGCCGTGCACGGCTTCCTCGACACGATCCGCGAGGGCCACCCGGACGCGCCGCTGCTGGTGGTCTCCCCGCTCTACTGCGCGATCCACGAGGACACGCCCGGCCCGAGCGCGCCCGACTTCCGCGGCCTCGGTGACGGGCGGGTGGTGTTCCGCGCGGCGGGCGATCCCACGGGCCTCGCGGCGGGGCAGCTGAGCCTGCGCGTCGTCCGCGAGGAACTGCGCCGGATCGTGGCGGGGCGATCGGCGGCCGACCCGCGTCTGCACTTCCTCGACGGCCACGAGCTGTACGGCGCGGCCGACTTCGCCGAGCTGCCGCTGCCCGACCAGCTCCACCCGGACGCCGCGTCGCACCGCCGCATCGGCGAACGCTTCGCCCGGCTCGCCTTCACCGGCGACGGTCCGTTCGCCACGGCCGGGTCCGGGACGGACGTATGTTCCCTCGCGGCGCGGGGCAACGGTTCGGGCGCCTGACGGGTCGTAAGGGATGCCGTGTCCGACAGGCCGGGCCGTCGACGGGACCCGCCCGTCCGGCCCCGCCCGGCCCGCCGGACTCGGTGTCCCGCACACCGCGACCGGTGTCCCGCACACCGCACAAGGGGAACGATGCAGACCACCCGCGCCCGCCGCCGCACCCGCACCGCACTGGCCCTCCTGACCGCCGTCACCACCGCCGCCCTGACCCTGGCCGCCGGCCCGGCGACGGCGGACACCGCCACCCCGGGCTTCCTGGAGCCCGAGGACCTCCCGCCGCACGCGACGTCGTCCTGGTTCCCCGGCGCGGTCACCGCCGGCCGGCCGGACGTCCCGCCCGTCTGCGTGGGCGACGCGCTGCCCTCGATCTCCAGCCACCGCACGTTCTGGACGGAGCTCGACACGACCGCCGTGCAGGTGACGGTGGTGGAGCAGGACGAGACGCGGGCCGCCGCCTTCGCGGCGCTGCTGCGCAGGAAGCTCGCCCTCTGCGCACAGACGCTGATGGAGCAGTACCCGGGGATGACCGCGACGCAGAAGTACTACGGCATGCTGCCCGTCGAGGAGGGCGCCCACGTCTACGGTCTGCACACCGTGGCCGAGTGGGGCGCCTCCGACATCAACCTGCTGTCCGTGGGCCGGGACGGGCGGACCGTCACGTTCGTGAGGTGGGGCCAGATGGGCACGTTCGAGCACGCGCAGGTCAGCGACTTCTGGGCCACCACGGGGAAGGCCGTCGCCAAGCTGTACTGACGCGTGCCGTCCGGTCGGTGAAACGGGTCGGGGCCGGCCGACGGCGGTCGGCCGGCCCCGGGATCAGTGTCAGACCAGGTCGAACCGGTCGAGGTTCATGACCTTGTCCCACGCGGCGACGAAGTCCGTCACGAACTTCTGCCGGGCGTCGTCGCCGGCGTAGACCTCGGCGAGCGCGCGCAGCTCGGAGTTCGAGCCGAAGACCAGGTCGGCGCGGCTGCCGGCCCACTTCAGCTCGCCGGTGGCGGCGTCACGGCCCTCGAAGGTCGTCTGGTCGGCGGAGGTCGACTTCCACGTGGTGCCCAGGTCGAGCAGGTTCACGAAGAAGTCGTTCGTCAGCACGCCGGGCGTCGAGGTGAGCGCGCCGAGCTGGGACTGCTGGTGGTTGGCGCCCAGGACGCGCAGACCACCGACGAGGACGGTCATCTCGGGCGCGCTCAGCGTGAGCAGGTTGGCGCGGTCCAGCAGCAGGAACTCGGCCGGCAGGCGCTGGCCCTTGCCCACGTAGTTGCGGAAGCCGTCGGCCACCGGCTCCAGCGCGGCGAAGGACTCCGCGTCCGTGTGCTCCTCGGTCGCGTCGACACGGCCCGGCGTGAAGGGCACCTCGATGTCGAAGCCCGCGTCCTTGGCGGCCTTCTCGATCGCGGCGCAGCCGCCCAGCACGATCAGGTCGGCGAGGGACACCTTCTTGTCGCCGGTGTTGTAGGCCTGCTGGATGCTCTCCAGCGTGCGCAGCACCATGCCGAGCTGGTCGGGGTCGTTGGCCTCCCAGTTGCGCTGCGGCTCCAGGCGGATGCGGGCGCCGTTGGCACCGCCGCGCTTGTCGCTGCCGCGGAACGTCGACGCGGACGCCCACGCGGTGGAGACGAGCTGCGACACCGTCAGGTCCGAGTCGAGGATCCTGGCCTTCAGCGCGGCGACGTCGGCGGCGCCGATGACCTCGCCCTCCGGCTCCGGCAGCGGGTCCTGCCAGAGCAGCGTCTCCTCCGGGACCTCCGGGCCGAGGTACAGGGACTTCGGGCCCATGTCGCGGTGGGTCAGCTTGTACCAGGCGCGGGCGAAGGCGTCCGCGAACTGGTCGGGGTTCTCGTAGAAGCGGCGCGAGATCGGGCCGTAGACCGGGTCGAGGCGCAGCGCCAGGTCCGTGGTGAGCATCGTCGGGCGGTGCTTCTTCGACGGGTCGTGCGCGTCGGGCACGGTCGCCTCGGCGTCCTTGGCCACCCACTGCTTGGCGCCGGCCGGGGACTCGGTCAGCTCGTACTCGTGCTCGAAGAGGTTGGCGAAGAAGCCGTTGCTCCACTGCGTGGGCGTGCTGGTCCAGGTCACCTCCAGGCCGGAGGTGATGGTGTCGCCGCCCTTGCCGGTGCCGTA
>DASTDN010000337.1:0-11232 GCA_035710365.1 Streptomyces sp.
CATCGCCGCCGCCGAGGCCGCGAAGGCCGCCGCCGCAGCCCCGGCTCCGGCCGCCGCCGCGGCCCCGGCCGCCAAGAAGGCGCCCACGCTGGAGGCATCCCCCCTCCGTGGCCAGACCGTCAAGATGCCGCGCATCCGCAAGGTCATCGGCGACAACATGGTCAAGGCGCTCACCGAGCAGGCGCAGCTCTCGTCGGTCGTCGAGGTCGACGTCACGCGGCTGATGCGGCTGCGCGGGCGGGCCAAGGAGGCGTTCGCGGCGCGTGAGGGCGTCAAGCTCTCCCCGATGCCGTTCTTCGTGAAGGCCGCCGCCCAGGCGCTCAAGGCCCACCCGGTCATCAACGCCCGGATCAACGAGGCCGAGGGGACCATCACCTACTTCGACACCGAGAACATCGGTATCGCGGTGGACTCCGAGAAGGGCCTGATGACCCCGGTCATCAAGAACGCCGGCGGTCTCAACCTCGCCGGTATCGCCAAGGCCACGGCCGACGTGGCGGGCAAGGTCCGCGCCAACAAGATCACGCCGGACGAGCTGTCGGGCGCGACCTTCACCGTCTCCAACACCGGTTCGCGCGGCGCGCTGTTCGACACGATCATCGTGCCGCCGGGGCAGGTCGCGATCCTCGGCATCGGTGCCACGGTGAAGCGTCCGGCCGTCATCGAGACGGAGGAGGGTTCGGTCATCGGCATCCGCGACATGACGTACCTGACGCTGTCGTACGACCACCGGCTGGTGGACGGCGCGGACGCCGCGCGCTACCTGACCGCCGTGAAGGCGATCCTGGAAGCGGGCGAGTTCGAGGTCGAGCTGGGCCTCTGACCCGCGGTGATGTGACAGGCGCCCCCGTCCGGTTTCTCCGGGCGGGGGCGTCCCGCGTTTCCGGAAGGGGCGGCCCGCGTTTCCGGGAGCCCGCGTTTCCGGGGGTGTCCCGCATTTTTGCGCGGGGCCGGCCGTCCCCCGGTGCGCCCTCCCCGCCCCTCCTCCCCTCCCCCCGCCCCTCCGCCCGTCCGGACCCGGGGGCCGGGTCCCCGGATCCTCCCTCCACGGGCCGCGCGGTCCGGCCTCGACGCCACACGGGCCGGAGGCAGCCGGTGTAAGCCTCGTCTCACCTGCGCAAAAGCCCCCGTGCACCTCCTCCTCGCGGCCCGGACCCGCCGTATGGTCTAAACGTCAACGCCCCCGGGGGCCGATGGGCCCCTCCTTAAGGAGCTCTCATGACCGCGCCCGTCGTCCATTCGCTCCGCGAGCAGATCCGCGAGCACATCCTGGAAGGGATCATCAGCGGGCGCTGGCAACCGGGCGAGCGGATCGTGGAGCGGCGGATCGCGACGGAGCTGGAGGTCAGCCAGACCCCGGTCCGGGAGGCGCTGCGCGAGCTGGAGTCGCTGCGGCTGATCGAGTCGGCCCCCAACAAGGGCGTACGGGTGCGGAATCTGACCGCGGCCGACCTGGAGGAGAGCTATCCCGTCCGGGCCGGTCTGGAGGCCATAGCGGCGGAGCTGGCCGCGGGGCGCCTCGCGGAGGACTGCTCGGCGCTGGAGCCGCACGTCCTCGCGCTGTACGAGGCGGACCGCAGGGCCGACGGGACGGGGCAGGTCCGGCACACGGTGGCGTTCCACCGGGAGCTGGTGCGGGCGGCGGGCAACTCCGTGCTGCTGCACACCTGGGAGGGCCTGGGCATCGAGGTGTTCACGGCGCTGTCGATCCGCTGGCTGGGCACGGTCCAGCAGTCGTACGCGGAGGAGCACGAGGAGCTGGTGGCCGCGTTCCAGCGCCGTGACCCGCGGATCGCGGAGCTGGTGAAGGCGCACGTGCTGGGCTGCGCGCCCCGCCACGAGGCCTGACGGCAGCCCGCCGAAACGCACCCCGGAGGCTGAGCGGGACTCCGCTCATACGTCTCCCCACCTGCGAAAACAGCACCGGATCACGGCACCCGGTGTCTTGGCCGCAGGCACCCCGTGCCGACTTTCTCGTGATCAAGAGGTTTTCCCCCGCAACCCTTTGATCGATCATCGATCAGGGGGTTACAGTCGCCGATGGCTCACACCCGAGCCTCCAGCCCTGTCCTGCCAAAGATCAAGGGCACCCCTGAACCCTTGCCGATGAGGGAACCCCCTTCGACTGAGGAAGGCGGCGACATGACCGACCCCCACGCCATCCGGCCGAGCGAGCTCGACCAGCTCCCGGACCGCGACCCCGAGGAGACTGCCGAGTGGCAGGCCTCGCTGGACGCCGTCGCCCGGGCGGCGGGCCCGCACCGTGCCGCGTATCTGATGCGCCGCACGCTGGAGCGCGCCGAGGGCGCCGGCATCGCCCTGCCGAAGCTCCTGGAGACGGACTACGTCAACACCATCCCGACGTCCGCCGAGCCCGCAGTGGACGGCGACGAGGAGATGGAGTCCCGGATCACGGCCTGGAACCGCTGGAACGCGGCGGCCATGGTGACCCGCGGCGCGAAGTACGGCGTCGGCGGCCACATCGCCACCTTCGCCTCGGCGGCGTGGCTCTACGAGACCGGCTTCAACCACTTCTTCCGGGGCAAGGAGGCCGACGGCTCGGGCGACCAGCTCTACATCCAGGGCCACGCCTCCCCCGGCATCTACGCCCGCGCCTTCCTCGACGGCCGCATCGGCGAGAGCCACCTGGACAACTTCCGCCGCGAGTCGGGCGGCGGCGGCCTGCCGTCGTACCCGCACCCGCGCCGGCTGCCCTGGCTGTGGGAGTTCCCGACGGTCTCCATGGGTCTCGGCCCGCTCTCCGCGATCTACCAGGCTCGCTTCAACCGCTACCTGTCGAACCGCGGCATCAAGGACACCGCCGGCTCGCACGTGTGGGCGTTCCTCGGCGACGGCGAGATGGACGAGCCCGAGTCGACGGCGGCCCTCGCGCTCGCCGCCCGCGAGGAGCTGGACAACCTCACCTTCGTCATCAACTGCAACCTCCAGCGCCTGGACGGCCCGGTCCGCGCCAACTTCAAGATCGTGCAGGAGCTGGAGGCCCAGTTCCGCGGCGCCGGCTGGAACGTCGTCAAGACGCTGTGGGGCACCGCCTGGGACGAGCTGCTGACGCTGGACACCACGGGCGCGCTGCTGCGCCGCCTGCGGGAGGTCCCGGACGCGCAGATCCAGACGTACCAGACGCGTGGCGCGGCCTACATCCGTGAGGACTTCTTCGGCAAGGACCCGGCGCTCGCCGAGATGGCGAAGCTGCTGACCGACGACAAGATCGTGGAGTGCTTCCACTTCTCGCGCGGCGGTCACGAAGCCCGCAAGGTGTATGCGGCGTACCGGGCGGCGCTGGCCCACAAGGGCGCGCCGACCGTGATCCTCGCCCAGACCGTCAAGGGCCACACCCTCGGCGAGGGCTTCGCGTCGAAGAACGCCAACCACCAGATGAAGAAGCTGTCGGCGGACGAGTTCAAGGCGATGCGCGACCGCCTGGGCCTGCCGATCAAGGACAGCGCCTTCGTCGACGGCGTGGTCCCCTACGCCCACCCGGGCGCCGGCTCCCCCGAGGTCCGCTACCTCCACGAGCGCCGCGCGGCCCTCGGCGGCCCGGCCCCGGCCCGCCGGGTGCACGCGGTCGCGCCGCTGCCCGCGCCCGCCGAGAAGGCCTTCGCTGCGTTCGACAAGGGCTCCGGCTCGCAGAGCGTGGCCACCACCATGGCCTTCGTCCGCCTCGTCAAGGACCTGGTCCGCGACAAGGAGACCGGGAAGCGCTGGGTGCCGATCGTCCCCGACGAGGCACGCACCTTCGGCATGGAGAGCCTCTTCCCGTCCCTCGGCATCTACTCGCCCAAGGGCCAGACGTACGAGCCGGTCGACCGCGATCAGCTCATGTACTACAAGGAGGCCCGGAACGGCCAGATCCTCAACGAGGGGATCACCGAGGCCGGTTCCATGGCCGACTTCATCGCCGCCTCCACGTCGTACGCGACGCACGGCGAGCCGATGATCCCGTTCTACATCTTCTACTCGATGTTCGGGTGGCAGCGCACCGCCGACCAGATGTGGCAGCTCGGCGACCAGCTCGGCCGCGGCTTCCTCGTCGGCGCCACGGCGGGCCGTACGACGCTGACCGGTGAGGGACTGCAGCACGCCGACGGCCACTCCCCCGTGCTCGCCGCGACCAACCCGGCGGCGCTGACGTACGACCCGGCGTTCGCGTACGAGGTCGCCGCCATCGTCAAGGAGGGCCTGCGCCGCATGTACGGCGAGGCGGCCCCGGGCGAGGACCAGGACGTCTTCTACTACCTGACTGTCTACAACGAGCCGCTTCCGCAGCCCGCGAAGCCGTCCGTGCCCGGCATCGACGAGGGCATCGTCAAGGGCCTGTACCGCTTCAACACGGCGGAGTCGGCGGGCCTGAGCCCGGCGGCGAACGCGGCGCGCATCCAGTTGCTCGGCTCGGGCACGGCCATCCACTGGGCGCTGAAGGCGCAGCGGATGCTGTGCGAGGAGTGGGGTGTGGCCGCCGACGTGTGGTCGGCGACGTCGTGGGGCGAGCTGCGCCGCGACGCGCTGGAGGCCGACGAGGCGCTGCTGCGCGGCGAGGAGCGGGTGCCGTTCGTGCGGCGGGCGCTGCACGGCGCGCAGGGCCCGGTGCTGGCGGTGTCGGACTACATGCGGCAGGTCCCGGACCAGATCGCGCAGTGGGTCGAGCAGGACTGGACGTCGCTGGGCACGGACGGTTTCGGCCTGTCGGACACCCGTGACGCGGCCCGCCGCCACTTCGGTGTCGACGCGGAGTCGATCGTCGTGGCCGCCCTGGCGCAGCTCGCCCGGCGCGGCGAGGTCAAGGCGACGGCCGTGAAGGAGGCGCGCGAGCGCTACGGCCTGTAGGCCGCATCCGGTGGTGTTCGGGAGGCCCTCGCTCCGGCGGGGGCCTCCTGCATGATGTGGGCATGCGCGCTGCCCGGCTGATCAAGATGGTCCTGCTGCTCCAGTCCCGGCCTTCCATGACCGCCGCCGAGCTGGCGCGGGAGCTGGAGGTCTCGGAGCGGACCGTCACCCGGGACGCGCAGGCGCTGTCCGAGGCGGGTGTGCCGGTGTACGCCGACCGGGGCCGGGCCGGGGGCTACCGGCTGGTGGGCGGGTACCGCACGCGGCTGACGGGGCTGCACCGCGGCGAGGCCGAGGCGCTGTTCCTGTCGGGTGTGCCGGGTGCGCTGCGCGAGATGGGTCTTCAGGACGCGGCGTCGGCGGCCCGGCTGAAGGTGTCGGCGGCGCTGCTGCCGTCGCTGCGGGACGCCTCGCGCACGGCGGCGCAGCGGTTCCACCTGGACGCGCCGAACTGGTTCCGGGAGCCGAGGACGCCCGGACTGCTGCCGGCGGTCGCGGAGGCGGTGTGGGACGACCGGCGCGTCACCGCGCGCTACCGGCGCGGCGAGGGCGACGAGGCCTTGCGGGAGCTGGAGCCGTACGGGCTCGTGCTCAAGGCGGGCGTCTGGTACCTGTGTGCGCGTGTGGCGGGAGGCGTGTCGTCGTACCGGGTGTACCGGATCGACCGGTTCACGGCGGTGGAGGCGGGCGAGGAGCGGTTCGAGCGGGACCCGGACTTCGATCTGCCGGGGTTCTGGGAGGAACGGGCGGAGCAGTTCGCCCGTTCCCTGCTGCGGGCGCGGGTCGTGGTGCGGCTGTCGCCGGAGGGCGTGCGCAGACTGCCCCACGCGGTGGACGCCCCGGCCGCCCGGGAGGCACTGGCCGCGGCGGGCGCGGCGGACGGCGCGGGCCGGGTGACGGTGACCCTGCCGGTGGAGTCCGAGGAGGTCGCCCACGAGCAGTTGGCGGCGCTGGGCCCGGAGGTGGAGGTCCTGGCGCCCCCGGGGCTGCGCGAGCGGTGCGCCGCGGACGCGCGGCGGCTGGCGGGGTTGTACGGCGAGGGCGGGTGACGGCCCTTTCCGCGGTGCCGGGCCCGCCGGGCACGGCCGGGTGCCGGGTGCGGCCGGGGGCCGGACACGGCCGGGTGCCGGGTGCGTCCCGGTGCCGGACACGGCCGGGTGCTGCGCGCCGCGTGACGGCCTGTGCCGTCGTGCGCTCCGTGCGCCTGACGGTCCTCCGGGTGGCCGGGAGCCTCAGTGGACTGGGGGCCCGGGTGGCCAGGGCGGTCGGGGGCCCAGTGGTCCGGGTGGCTCGGCTGGCCGGGGTGGCTCGGCTGGCCCGGTTGCTCGGCTGGTCCCGGCTGACCTGGCCGGCTCCAGGCTCACCGGGCCGGCCCGGGCGTCCGTGTCAGCCGCGGTGGCCGGGCGCCGCGCCGCCGCGTGGTGGTCCGCCGGGCGCCGCGCCCCGTCGTGTGACGATCCGCGGTACTCCGCGTGCGGCGGGTGCCCGCAGGGCCGATGCTGGAGCCGTGATGGACGAGACGGAGTTCTGGCTGCTGGTGGACGAGGCGCGCGAGGCCGCCGACGGGGACGCCGAGGAGCAGGCCGACCGGCTCGTGGAGCGGCTGCTGGGGCTCGACCCGGAGGCGGTCCTGGACTTCGCCCGCCATTTCGAGGTGCGCTACAACCGCGCCTACCGCTGGGACCTGTGGGGCGCGGCCTGGGTGCTGCTGGACGGGGCGAGCGACGACGCCTTCGACTTCTTCCGGTGCTGGCTGATCGGCCAGGGGCGTGAGGTGTTCGAGGGCGCGGTGCACGACCCGGACGCGCTCGCGGAGCTGCTGGGCGACTTCGACGAGGAGCTCGACGGGGACGCCGAGGACCTCGGCTACGCGGCGGACGAGGCGTACGAGCAGCTCACCGGCACCGTCGCGCCGGACCTGGATCTCGCTCCGCCGCCCGCCGAGCCGGAGGGCACACCGCAGGACTTCGAGGACGAGGGGGCGCTGGCACGGCGCTACCCCCGTCTGTGGGACCGCTTCCGGGCCTGACGCGGGCCCGCACCCGCCCCCTGTTCACCGCCGGTTCTGCATCCGGGCCGCGAGGCCCCGGACGGCGGGGAGGCGGGCGGAGAGTTCGGCGCCGGGGCAGCTCGTCATGTAGCCGTCGTTGTGGCCGGAGACGGCGGGCAGGGAGACGGTGGTGCCGGCCGCGTACCGGCTGTGGCCGTTGCTGGAGACCAGGTCGACCATGGCGCGCGGGTCGATGCGGGCCGGGCCGAGTTTCCAGGCGGCCACGGCGGCGATCGCGTCCACGGTCTCCTGCGGCACGGGGACTCCCTCGGTGAAGGTGCCGAGGGCGGCGATGCCGGTGCTGCGGTGGTTGAAGCCCTGGGTGTGGGCGCCGGTGACGGCCCGGGTGACGCCTCCGGCGCGGCCCTCGTAGACGGTGCCGCAGCGGTCCACGACGAAGTTGTAGCCGATGTCGTCCCAGTCGCGGGCACCGGTCTGGCCGGTGTAGAGGTCGCGCAGGATGCGGGGGGTGTCGGCGCAGTCGTAGTCGTTGGGCGTGTCGGTGTGGTGGACGAACACGGCGACGACCCGGTCGTCGTACCGGGGCGGAGGCTGCGGGCGGGCGGCGGTGCCCAGCCAGGCGGAACGCGGCACGATGTGCGGCCGGGGCGCCTGGTAGGGGATCGGGGCGGCGGGGTGGACCGTGGGCGGGGCTGCGGCGGGCTGCCGGCCGACGCCGTCCGCGCAGAGCACGAGAGCGGCCGCGGCGGCGAACCCGGGCAGCCAGTACAGCGCCGCCGGGAGGGGGCGCGGCAGGCCGGGTATCCGGCTCGCGCGCGGGCGTCGTGCCCCTCGCGCGCTTCGGACGACACGCATGTTGCCACTCTCGTGCCGTTCCGCCCGGACCGCGACGCGTACCGGCACGGCCGGGATGCGGCCCGGCGTGGGCGCACCGGGAGACGGCCGTGCGGGCCGGTGCGGGGCGCCGGGGAGGCGGCGCGGCCGCGGGCCGCGCCGCCCTCGGCCGTTCGGGTGAGCCGGGGCGGGGTTCAGCCGTCGAGCGGCACGAGGAACTGCCCCATCAGCACGTCGTCGACGTACGCGCCGTCCAGGAGGAACTCCTCCGGCTGGACACCCTCCACGACGAAGCCCTCGGACTCGTAGAGCTTGCGGGCCGGGGTGTTGTGGCCCAGGACGCGCAGCGTGATGCGGCGGGCGCCGAGGCGGCGGGCCTCCTCGACGGCGGCCCGCACCAGGGCGCGGCCGACGCCCAGGCCGCGGGCCTCGTCCGCGACGGCGATGCCGCGGATCTGCCGGACGTGCGCGTTCGAGGCGAGCGGGGTGGGGAAGCCGAGCCGCACGTAGCCGACGACGCGGCCGCCGAGTTCGGCGACGAGGTGGTCCCGCGGCCCGCAGCGCTCGTGGAAGAACGGCTCCGGGCGCGCGGGGCGCGGCGTCACGGCGTGCAGGTGCGACCAGACGGCGTGGTCGAGCCGGGCCAGCGCGTCCTCGTCGGCGGGGGCGGCGTGGCGCAGAGACGGGGTCGTCGGGGGCGACGGGTGCGGCATGGCGGTCACTGTACGTGGCGGTCGTCGCGGCCGGTCACCTGATTTTCCCGGGCGGGCCCGGCAGGATGGATGGATGGCAACGACAGCGTCGCGTATCGCGGTGGCCGGGGCGTCCGGTCTCGTCGGCAGCGCCCTGGTGCGGTCCCTGGCCGCGGACGGGCACGAGGTGGTGCGGCTGGTGCGCCGGGAGCCCCGGGCGCCGGACGAGGTGCGGTGGGATCCGCGGCGGCGGTCGGTGGACGCGGCCGGGCTCGCCGGGTGCCACGCCGTGGTCAATCTGGCCGGGGCGGGCATCGGCGACCGCCGCTGGACACCCGCGTACAAGGAGCTGATCCGCTCCAGCAGGGTCGACGGCACTGCCGCGCTCGCCGAAGCGCTCGCCGCGCTGGACCCGGCCGAGCGGCCCGGGGTGTTCGTGAACGGCAGCGCGGTCGGCTTCTACGGCGACACCGGTGAGCGGGCCGTGGACGAGAGCGCGCCCGCGGGCGAGGGGTTCCTGCCGTCGGTGTGCGTGGAGTGGGAGGCGGCGGTGGGGCCCGCGCGGGAGGCGGGCGTACGGACCGTGCTGGCCCGCACCGGGCTGGTGGTGGCGCGCGGCGGGGGCGCGTGGGGGCGGATGTTCCCGCTGTTCCGCGCGGGGCTCGGGGGGCGGCTGGGAAGCGGGCGGCAGTACTGGTCGTTCGTCTCGCTGCACGACGAGGTGGCGGCGCTGCGTCATCTGCTGGACACCGACGGGCTGTCGGGGCCGTTCAATCTCACCGCGCCCCACCCGGTGACGAACCGTGAGGTGACCGCGGCGATGGGACGGGTGCTGCGGCGCCCTGCGCCGTTCGCGGTTCCGGCTCCGGTACTGCGCGGTGCGCTGGGCGAGTTGGCCTCGGACGTGCTGGGCAGCGCGCGGGTGGTGCCGGCTCGGCTGCTGGAGTCGGGGTTCCGTTTCGCGTTCCCGGAGGTCGAGGAGGCGATCCGCGCGGCGCTGTGAGCGGGCGCCGGGGGCACGCCGGCCGGTGCGCCGGAAGCCCCGTGACACGGGCGGCGGGCGCCGGGGCTCGTACGGGCATGCGACCGTCGTGCGCCCGTGCCCTGTGCGTGCCCACTGCGCCGGGCCGGATCACGGGGCCTACTCTCGTGGCGAACTCGGGTATCCCTCGGGTATCCCTCGAGCCGGTTGGGGGCATGAGGTTCCCAGCGGCCGCGCAACCTCGAGGAGGGGCACGTGTTTGAGCCCGTGAATGAGGCAGACGTCGTCGTCGTGGGTGCCGGTGTCGCCGGCCTCGCGGCGGCGCGACGGCTGACCGGCGCAGGAGTGTCGACCGTCGTGCTGGAGGCGGCCCACGGGGTGGGCGGCCGGATGGCGACGGAGAAGGTCGACGGTTTCAGGCTCGACAGAATAGGACAATTGCTGTCCACGGCGTATCCGGCGCTGCGGCTGACACCCGGTCTGGACGGCCTGGTGCTGCGCCCGTTCGCGCCGGGGGTGCTGCTGCACAGCGACGGACGGCACCATCGTGCGGGTGCGCAGGGCGGCACGGGGGGCGCGCGGGGCGCACTCCATGCGGTACGCGCCCTTGCCGGCGCCCCCCGGTCGGTGCCGTCGCCCAGGCGGCCGGGCCCGGCGGCCCGGGCTGCCGGGCGGCCCGCCGCGGTGCCGCGGAGCCGGACCGGCGCGCCGGTCGGCGGCGCCGTCGACCAGGCACGGCTGGGCGCCGCGCTCACCCGGCTCGCGGGCACGCCCGTCGAACGGCTGCTGGCGCGGCCCGAGTCGCCGGCGGCCCAGGCCCTCGCGGCGCGCGGCCTGCCCGCCCGCACCATCGACGGGTTCCTCAGGCCGCTGCTCGCCGCCCTGCTGTGCGACCCGGAGCTGAACACGTCCAGCCGGTGCGCGGACCTCGCCCTGCGGGCGTTCGCGGCCGGACGGCTGTGCGTGCCGGAGGGCGGCGCCGAGGCCCTGCCCGAGCTGCTGGCCCGGTCGCTGCCGCCGGGCACGGTGCACACCGGGGTGCGGGTCACGGCCGTCTCCACGACGTCGGTGACGACGGCCGAGCACGGCGAGATCCGCTGCCGCGCGGTGCTGGTGGCGACGGACGCGCGAGCCGCCGCCGAACTGCTGCCGGGCCTGCGGGTGCCGGACTTCCACCCGGTGACGGTGCTGCACCACACCACGGCGGATCCGCTGTCCACGGGCGCGTCCCTGGTGCTGGACGCGGACCGGGGCGGGCCGGTCGCGCACACGGCGGTGGTCAGCCGCGTGGACCCGTCCCGCGCCCCGGCCGGCCGGGCCCTGGTGACGTCGACGGTCCTCGGCGCGCCGCCGAGCGACGTCGACACGGCCGTCCGCACCCACCTCGCCCGGCTGTACGGCACGTCGACCGCGGGCTGGGAGACGCTCGCCGTGCGCCACACGCCCGAGGCGGTCCCGGCGATGGGCGCCCCGCACGACCTGACCAGGCCGGTGCGCCTGCTGGCAGGGCTGTACGTGTGCGGCGACCACCGGGACACCAGCACCGTCCAGGGCGCCCTGCACTCGGGCCAGCGGGCCTCGACGGCGATCCTGACGGACCTGGGGGCCGGTTCGATGCACGCGGCGGAACCCCCGCGCACGATGCCGTCGGCGGCCTGACCCGGCTCCGGCACGACGACACGGGCCCGCCGCCCGGACCTCCGCGGTCCGGGCCGGCGGGCCCGTCGTCGTGCACGAGGCCGGGCGGCCGACGGGGTCAGACCATCGCCGCCGCCACCCGGTCCCGGTACCCGCGGGCGGGAGCCGCGTCCTTGTACGGCTCCAGACGGCGTTCGAAGTCCCGTACGTACTCCAGGGCGCGCACCGAG
>DASTDN010000338.1:0-2924 GCA_035710365.1 Streptomyces sp.
GGGACGTCCTGGCCTACCTGCGGGTGCTCGCCAACCCGGAGGACTCGGTGCCGCTGCGCCGCATCCTCAACGTGCCCAAGCGCGGCATCGGCGAGCGCGCCGAGGCGATGATCGACGCCCTCTCCCAGCGCGAGAAGATCAGCTTCCCGCAGGCGCTCAAGCGGGTCGACGAGGCGTACGGCATGGCCGCGCGCTCCACGAACGCGGTCAAGCGGTTCAACACGCTGATGGAGGACCTCCGGACGATCGTCGAGTCCGGCGCCGGACCGGCCACCGTCCTGGAAGCCGTGCTGGAGCGCACCGGATACCTGGCCGAACTGCAGGCCTCCACCGACCCGCAGGACGAGACCCGCATCGAGAACCTCCAGGAACTCGCCGCCGTCGCCCTGGAGTTCGAACAGGAGCGCGCCGAGGGCGAGTCCGTCTCGCTCGCCGACTTCCTGGAAAAGGTCGCCCTGGTCGCCGACTCCGACCAGATCCCTGACGAGGAGGACGGCGACGGCGTCATCACCCTGATGACCCTGCACACCGCCAAGGGCCTCGAATTCCCGGTCGTCTTCCTCACCGGCATGGAGGACGGCGTCTTCCCGCACCTGCGCGCCCTCGGCCAGACCAAGGAACTGGAGGAGGAGCGCCGCCTCGCCTACGTCGGCATCACCCGCGCGCGGGAGCGGCTGTACCTGACGCGCTCCACGATGCGCAGCGCCTGGGGCCAGCCCTCGTACAACCCGCCCTCCCGTTTCCTGGAGGAGATCCCGGGCGCGTACGTGGAGTGGAAGCGCACCGGCGCGAGCGCGTCCCTCTCCTCCGGGTCCGCCTCCGGGGCGGCGTCGCTGTCGTCGTCCCGTTCCCGTTCCTCGGCGGCGGGCGCCTCCGGCTTCGCCACCCGACGCACGGCGGAGGAGAAGCCGGTCGTGGGCCTCGCGGTCGGCGACCGGGTGACACACGACCAGTTCGGTCTGGGCACCGTCGTCGCGGTGAAGGGCACCGGGTCCAACGCGGAAGCGACGATCGACTTCGGCGACGCCAAACCGAAGCGACTGCTGCTGCGCTACGCGCCGGTCGAGAAGCTGTAGGAGGCTGGCGGACCGCCGCGCCGGCCGACGGCGAACAGCGGGGCCGCCCGCCGCCCGTCCCGGGGCGGGCGGCGCGCCTGCTCGGAACCGGAACCTTCGGGCTACTGCGGGTCGACGCCGTGGCTGCGCAGCCACGGGAGCGGGTCGATCGCCGCGCCACCGGCCGGACGGACCTCGAAGTGCAGGTGCGGGCCGGTCGAGTTGCCGGAGTTGCCGGAGAATCCGATCGGGTCGCCGGCCTTCACGGTCGCGCCCGTGGAGACCCGGTAGGTGGAGAGGTGGCAGTACCACGTCTCCGTGCCGTCCTTCGCGGTCACGATCATCATGTTGCCGTACGCGCTGTTCCACTGCGTGCGGACCGTGCCGTCGGTCGCGGCCATCACCGTCGTGCCGTACGACACGGGGAAGTCGATGCCGGTGTGCGCGGACATCCAGTTGATGCCGGCCTGGCCGTAGTAGGCGCTGAGGCCGTGCTGCGCGACGGGCAGGGCGAACTTCGGGCGGAGCCGCTCCTTGCGGGCCGCTTCGGCCGCCGCCCTCTTCTTCTCGGCCTCCTGCTGCGCCCGGAGATCGATGCGCTCCTGCGTACGACTGGCCCGGTCGGCGAAGTCGTCGGCACCCGCGGTGAGACTTTCGAGCTGGGTGTCGAGCCGGTTGTTCGCGGTGGACGGCTGCACCGGCTTCGCGTCGGCGGCGGACGCGCTCGTCTCCTGGCCGCCGTCCTCGGTCATACCGCTCACCGATGCGGCGGCGATCCCTGCGACACCCATGACGCAGGCCGAGGGCACCGCGACCGTCATCAGCGCCGAGCGTTTGGCGGGCGAGCGGCGACGGGAGCGCGAACCGGCCGCGCGGTTCGCCGCACGGCCCCTGCCCGGAGCCCGGACCGCGCCCGGGGCGACGGTCTCCTCCTGCTCGTCGAGAAGCGCCGTGCCCGGCCCGCCGTCCGGGGTGAAGGAACCCCCGTCGTCCGCGGGGTCCGGCAGTTCGTGACCCGCGACATCGTTGTGTCCGGGGTACCCGGCCTGGTCGTAGTCGGTGCCGGCCTGCTCGTCGTAGGCATCGCCGTGCTGCTGGTAGGCGTCCCCCGGCTGCCCGGAGCCGTCCGTGTTCCACTGCGTCGCGTCGTAGGCGCCGGTGTCGAAGGCCTGCGAGCCCCACACCCACTGCTGGGTCTGGTCGGCGGGGTTGCCGGACTGGTCGGGCTGGAGCCAGGCCCCCGCGTCCCACTGGCCGGTCGCGTCGGCGGCGCTGGCCTGCTGCGGGGCGACGGGGGCCTGCTGGTAGCCGGACGCCCAGACGGTCGAGTCGTAGACGCCCGTGTCGTACCCGGTGTGCTGCGTGGCCTGCTGCTGGGCGGCGTACGCGTCGTGACTCAGGGCGTCGTGGCCGCCTGTCGCCCACTGGGTGGCGTCGTACGAGCCGGTGGCGTTGCCCGCCGTGTGGTCGTGGCCGGGGAGATCGCCGAAGAGGGGGTCGGCCGCGAAGCTCGTCGTGGCGTGCGCGCCCGCGTCGTAGCCGGTGGCGGCGGTGGCGCCAAAACCTGTGGCGTCGTAGGCCTCGTACGTGGTGAAGTCGCCGTACTGGGTTTCCGGGGTGCCGTAGGACGCGTAGTGCGCGGTGGCGGCGTCGGAAGCCGGAGCCGGGGTGGTCATGGTCCCCGACGGGTGACGGTCGTTCACCAACTTCTCTTTCGCCTCGACAACAGGGGCTGCCAGAGCAGTGCGGCGACTGTACCCGGCAGTACGCGGGCACGACAATCTTCACCAGGTTTCGCGTGCGAAGTAAACGGGCAAATGGGCGTCTTCTGGCTGACGCCGGGCGTCGTCTTGGCTCTATGTTCGAAGG
>DASTDN010000339.1:0-4604 GCA_035710365.1 Streptomyces sp.
TGCTCCCGCCGTGATCACCGGGGCGCCGTCGGTCCGTCCGGCGCCCTGCGCGGGAACGGCTCACAGGTCGCGGTGGGCCCCGTCGGCACTCGTGCCGGCTGCCGGGCGACCGCCCCCGCCCGCCCGGTGGAGCCGTCGGCGGCGAGACACACCTGGTTCACTGGCGTGGAGGAGCGGCGGCAGGGCATCCGCCCTGTCGGGACGGTTCAGTGCCCGCAGTGACGTTTCGCCCACTGCCCCTCTTGCCAACGGGAGACCCGTAGTGATGCTCGACGGCGTACCGGCTGTGACTGGTGCTGACGCTTCCTCCGACGCGCAGGTTCGCGTGCAGCGGCTGCGCCGCCGCCTTGAGCGGTTGATCGGGGTGGCGGCCACCGAGGGCAACGAGGTGGTGCCGCTGCGCAACGGCGACGAGATCTTCCCGGCGATGCTGGAAGTGATCCGTTCCGCCCGGCACACGATCGACATGATGACGTTCGTCTACTGGCGCGGGCAGATCGCCCGGGACTTCGCCTCCGCCCTGGCCGAGCGGGCCCGTGCGGGGGTGCGGGTCCGGCTGCTGCTCGACGGTATCGGCGCCAAGGAGATCGAGCGGCAGTTGCTGGACGGCATGGAGGCCGCCGGTGTGCAGGTGGCCTGGTTCCGCAGACCCGTGTGGCTGTCGCCCTTCAAACAGAACCACCGCTGCCACCGCAAGGCCCTCGTCGTCGACGAGCACACCGCGTTCACCGGCGGGGTCGGTATCGCGGAGGAGTGGTGCGGCGACGCCCGCGACCCCGGCGAGTGGCGGGACACCCACGTCCGGCTGCGCGGCCCGGCCGTGGACGGGGTGGCCGCCGCGTTCGCGCAGAACTGGGCGGAGTGCCACGACGAGCTCTTCGACCACCGCGACCGCTTCACCGAGCACCCCCGGGCGGGCTCGTCGGTCGTGCAGGTGGTACGCGGCTCCGCCAGTATCGGCTGGCAGGACATGCAGACCCTCGTCCGGGTCATGCTCACCTCCGCCGAGGAGCGCTTCCGTCTCTCCACCGCGTACTTCGCTCCCGACACCTACTTCGTGGACCTGCTGTGCCGGACCGCCGAGCGCGGCGTGCGCGTGGAGGTGCTGCTTCCCGGGCCGCACACCGACCAGCGCGCCTGCCGCATCGCCGGGCAGCAGCACTACGAGCGGCTGGTGAAGGCGGGCGTCCACGTCCGCGAGTACCAGTTGACGATGCTGCACACCAAGATCATCACGGTGGACTCGGTCGCCGCCCTCATCGGATCCACCAACTTCAACCGCCGGTCCATGGAGCACGACGAGGAGATCATGCTCGCCGTCCTGGACCCGGAGTTCACCGCCGCGCTCGACCGCGACTACGAGGCGGACGTGAAGCACAGCGTCGGCATCGACCTCGCCCGGTGGAGGCGACGGGCGGCGCTCCAGCGAGCCAGGGAGGCCGCCGTGACCCCGATCCGGCGCTTCCTGTGACCGCATGAGGTCTCCCGGCCGGTGACCGGCCGCCTGCTCTCAGTGAGCGCCCCGCCGGCCCGGGTCGCGGGGCGCCGGCGGGTCCGGGCGGATCGGGAAGACCTGGTCGAGGCCGACGACGCGCAGGACGCGCAGGGTGCGGGGCGGGACGCCGGCGAGTTCGATGCCGGCGTGCGCCACGAGGGCGTGGTGGCGGGCGGCGAGCAGGGCCGTGATGCCGCTGGAGTCGCAGCACTCCATGCCGGTCAGGTCCAGCACGAGGCGCTGGCCCCGGCGCAGGAC
The DNA here is from genome assembly GCA_035710365.1 of Streptomyces sp. Classification (GTDB taxonomy): domain Bacteria; phylum Actinomycetota; class Actinomycetes; order Streptomycetales; family Streptomycetaceae; genus Streptomyces. The sequence goes on from DASTDN010000339.1 coordinate 1,754, forward strand.
GAGGGTGGTGACCACGGCGCGCAGCCGGCCGGCGGTGGCGTAGTCGAGGTCGCCGGAGATCTCCAGGACGGGACCGGTGGAGGCGTCGCGGGTGGTGATCTTCAGCGGGTTCATCCGGCGGGTCTCGTCCAGGGGCCGTCGGCGGGGACACCGAGGGAGAGCAGGGCGGTGTCGTCGTCGAGGCCGTCGCCGAAGTCGTCCAGGAGGTCCGTCAGGGCGTGGATCACGGCCTGCGGGGGCTTGCCGGCGAGGGTGGCGGTGAAGGCCCGCAGGGCCTCGTCGCCGTACTGGGTGGTGTGGTCCGCGCCGGTGCGGGCTTCGGTGAGGCCGTCGGTGTAGAGCAGGAGGCTGTCGCCGGGGGCGAGGGTGGTGGTCGCGGTGGCGAAGCGGGCACCGGGCAGGATGCCGACGAGGAGTCCGCCCGGGGTGGGCAGGAAGTCGGCCGTGCCTCCGGCCCGCAGCACGAGGGCCGGAGGGTGGCCGCCCGAGGCGAGGCGGACGGTGACGTGCCCGGTGGCGGGGTCGGGGTCGAGGACGCCGAAGATGGCGGTGCAGTAGCGGGGATCACCGCCGGTGTAGCGCTCGTGGAGCACCTCGTTGAGGGTGGTCAGGGCGGCCACGGGGTCCGGGTCGTGCAGGGCGGCGGCGCGCAGGGTGTAGCGGGTCAGGGAGGTGACGGCGGCGGCCTCGGGGCCCTTGCCGCACACGTCTCCCAGGAAGAACGCGAACCGCTCGTCGCCGAGGGGGAAGAGGTCGTAGAAGTCTCCGCCGAGCCGGTCGGGAGAGGCGCAGCGGTAGTGGACGGCGCTCTCCATCCCGGGTATCCCGAGCAGGGTGGCGGGCAGCAGGGACTGCTGGAGTACGGCCAGGGCGTCCTGCAGCCGGGCGCGGTCGGCCTCCGCCTGCTCGCGTGCCTCCTCGGCTTCTTTCCGGGCCCGCAGGAGTTCTCGTTCGTAGGAGCGGCGGTCGCGGGCGTCGAAGACGGTGGTGCGGATCAGCAGCGGCTCGCCGGTGTGGCCGCGTTTGACGGCGGAGGAGACCAGGACCGGGATGCGGGGCCCGGTGGTGCTCTTGATCTCCAGGGCGATGCCGTTGATCTCGCCCTGCATCCGCAGCAGCGGCGCGAAGTGCGTCTCGTGGTAGAGCCTGCCGCCCACGGTCAGCAGGTCGGTGAACCGCATGCGGCCCACCACCGCCTTGTCCTCAAGGCCCAGCCAGCCCAGCAGGGTGGCGTTGATCTTGACGATGGTGCCGTCCATCAGCGTGGACAGGTATCCGCAGGGAGCGTTTTCGTAGAGCTCCTCGGCGCTGTCCTCCAGCAGTGCGGCGAACGCCGCGTCGGAGTTCTCGTTCCGCTGGGGGTCGGGCTGCTGCCCGGTGCGGCACATCACCGCAACTGGGCCAGGAACGCGGTGATGGCCTCGTTGGTGGCCTCCGGCGCGGACAGGTGGGGGCAGTGCCCGGTGGCGTCGAGGGTGACCAGTGTCGAGCCGGTGATCTGCTCGTGGACGTAGGCGCCCACCTCGCGGGGGGCGATGGCGTCCTGGGTGCACTCCAGGACCAGGGTGGGCACCCGCACTCGCTTCAGGTCGTCGCGCGAGTCCGACAGGAACGTGGTGCGGGCGAAGACGCGGGCCATGTCGGGGTCGGTGGCGCAGAAGCTGTTGGTCAGTTCCTCACCGAGTTCGGGCCGGTCCGCGTTCCCCATGATCACCGGTGCCATCGCGGCCGACCATCCGAGGTAGTTCGACTCCAGGGACTCCAGCAATTCGCCGATGTCCTCGGCGCTGAAGCCGCCCCGGTAGCCGTGGTCGTCCAGGTAGCGCGGGGAGGGAGCGACCATGACGAGCGCGCCGATGCGCTCGGGGGCCATGTCCGCGGCCAGTACGCCGATCATGGCGCTGACCGAGTGCCCCACGAAGACCGCGTCGCGCAGGTCGAGCGTTTCGCAGACCTCCACGGCGTCGCGGGCGTAGCCGTCCAGGGACGCGTAGCGGTCGGCGGAGAAGGCGGTCAGGTCCGAGCGGCCGGAACCCACGTAGTCGAACATCACCACCCGGTGGTCCTCGGCCAGGGCGGGCACGGTCAGACGCCACATGTTCTGGTCGCAGCCGAAGCCGTGGGCCAGCACCACCGTGCGTCCCTGTTCGTTACCCGTGACGGTGACGTTGTTCCTGCGGGCGATGTCCATGTCCACCACTGTCCCGGGTTTCCCCTTGCTTGCTGCGTCCTGGCCGTGGTCGTCCGGGCTGCCGCGGCGCACGGCACGGCGGCGGACCCGGAGGCCGTAGGACCGCATACCCCCGGCCGAGCATCACATGCCTCTCGTGTCCGCATGTCCTGACGGCCGGTCTCGCGCGGGCGGCGGGGACGGGCGGGGACGGCGCCGTCGTGCGGTCCGGGGAGGGCCGGCGACGGCCGGTTCAGGTGCCGGCCGTGCGGTGGGCCAGGAGGGCGCGGCCGTCCGGTGCGAAGAGCCGGCCGTCGCCGGCGAGGCGGGCGGCCATCGCCCGGTGGTCGGTGGCGGACAGGCCGGTGACGCTGATGCCGCGGGACATCAGGGCGAGCGTGTCGACCGTCGCCTCGCCGCGGGAGCCTCCGGCGGCCTGCTGCCCGAGGGCGCCCACGACGACGTACCGGGCTCCGCGGCGGGCGGCGCCCAGTGCGGCTTCGAACGGGCAGCGCCTGCCGACACCCCGGCACCGGCCCAAGCCAAAGCCCAAGCCCCGGCTCCGGCTCCGGCTCCGGCCCAAGCCCAAGCCCCGGCTCCGGCCCCGGCTGAGCGGGTCCGGCTGAGCGGGCCCGCGTCCCGACCCGGACGGCACTCGGCGCCAGGGCCGTCCGGGTCGGG
>DASTDN010000340.1:0-9239 GCA_035710365.1 Streptomyces sp.
GGCGGCACGAGGACCGCTTCCACCGCACCAAGGACCCCGACGACCTCGACCTGGCGCTGCGGGCCATGGGCGAGGCGGGCGAGTACGCCGCCCGCTCCGGTGCGCGGCTGCGCGCCCTGAGCTGGGGCATGGAGACCGGGCGGCTGTACGCCGTCCGGTTCGGCCTGCTCGGGGGCTGGGAGGACCAGCTCCACGCCGTCGCGAGCATGCGCATGGTGATCGCCCAGTTGCCGCCCGGCCATCCGGCCCTGGTGGGCGACCTGCTGCAGCTCGGCGTGACCCTGGAAGGGGGGCACGAGTACATGTTCGACACCTACGGGCCCCGCTGCGGCACGGAGGTGATCGACGAGGCGGTCGCCGCACTGCGCCGGGCGTGGCTGATGGTGGAGGCGGGGGTGGTCCCGCCCGAGGACGAGGACCTGCCCGGCACGGTCCTCACGATGCTCGGCCACTGCCTGCTCAAGCGGGCCCTCGCCCAGAGGGAGGCCGACGCCGGGGACCGGGATCTCGACGAGGCCGTGCGGCTGCTGGACCGGGCCACCGCCCTGCTGGGCGACGGTGGTGACGGACCCGACCGGATGCTGGCCGGCGGCCGGGGCACGCCCGGCCGCGCCCAGGTCGCGAGCCTGCTGCGCATGTACCGGGTGCAGGCCGGGCTGCTGCGCGCCATGGCCGACGGCGACCTCACCGCCCTCAAGGAGGTGATCGCCACGGCACGCAGGCGCCTGGAGACGGCCGGGTCGCCGGAGGCCCGGCCGCAGTGGCAGGTGATCCTGGGGGGCGCCCAGGTCTTCGCGGACCTGCTGGCCGGGCGCGCCGCCCCGGACCCGCCGGAACCGGCGCCGCCGGGCGGGGACCGTGGTGTCGCGGCCGCCGGCGGGACACCGCCTCCGGGTACCGGGGACCCGTCGGCGGCGGCGATGCTGGCCGAGGCGGCGCGGGGCGGTACGGGCTCCGAGGGGCCCCGGCGGGCCCTGCGGTACGCCCGGCTCGCCGCGACCGTCGCCCTGCGGCAGCACAGGTGGGCCGAGGCGGCGGAACTGCTCGGGGAGGCGCTGCGGCAGATCCACGCCCAGCCCTCGTACGGCATCCCCGAGTCCGCCCGGCGCGCGTGGCTCGGGCAGGGCCGGGACTTCGCGGGCGACCTGGTCACCTGCCTGGTCTCCCTGGGCCGTACGCAGGAGGCGGTGGTGGCTTTCGAGGAGCACCGGGCCGTCCTGCTGTCGGAGGTCCTGGGCGAGCGTGCGGACACGGTGGGGCTGGAGCGGGTGGCGCCGGGGCCGGCCCGCGACCACCGGGCGGCCGTGCGGGAGCTGCGGCGGTTCGACACCGGTGACGACGCCCGGCGTCCTCAGCACCTTGCCGGGCGGCGCCGGCTGATCGAGGAGCGGGAACGGGTGGCGGAGCGGATCCGGCGGATCGAGGGCTTCGAACGGTTCGGGCGGCCGCCCCGGTTCGCCGACCTGGTGACGGACGGGCACGGGGGCGCGGCCGAGGGGCCGGTGGTCCTGGTCAACACCGGTTCCCTGCGCTCGGACGCCCTGCTGCTCCAGGACGGCGAGGTCCGCGTCGTCGCCCTGCCGGAGGCGCGCGGGGACCGTCTGGAGTCGGCCACGGGCGCGCTGCACCGGGCACTGAACGCGGCGGAGGAGGCCCGTGCCGACGGCGACGGCCCGGCCTACCTGCGGCAGCAGCGGGCGGTCGGCGAGGTGCTGGAGCAGTTGTGGGACCGGGTGGCGGCACCGGTGTGGGAGCAGGTGGGGGCGGGCTGGGCGCCCGGCGATCCGCCCCGGCGGATCTGGTGGGTGCCGTCCGGGCCGCTGTGGTTCCTGCCGCTGCACACCGCGTCGGCCCCCGGCGGGCCGTCCCTGGCCGACCTGGCGGTGTCGTCGTACGTCCCCACCGTGCGGATGCTGCACCTGGGCCGTCGCCGGGCGCCGGGCCGGCTGCACGGCCCCCTGGTGATCGGCGTTCCGGACGCGCCGGGGGCGGCGCCGCTGCCGGGCGCGGAGGCGGAGGCCCGGCTGGTGGCGTCCCTGACGCCGGGGGCGCGGCTGCTGACGGGTCCGGCGGCGACCCGGGAGGCCGTCCTCGGTGCCCTGGGCCGCCACCGGTGGCTGCACTTCGCGGGACACGGGATCAACACGGACGACGGCACGCTCCTGCTGCTGGACGGCGCCGGTGGGCAATCCCTCACGACCCGGGACGTGCTCGGCCGGGACCTGCCCGGCGGCGACCTGGCATACCTGTCCGCCTGCGAGGCCGCGCAGACCTCCGTCCTGCTGCCCGACGAGGCCACGCACTTCGGTGCGGCGCTGTCGGTGGCCGGGTACCGCCATGTGATCGGCACGCTGTGGCGGGTGGACGACGGCGTCGCGGCCGAAGCGGCACGGCGCTTCTACGGCCACCTGGCCCCCACGGCCACCGGCACCGGCACCGGCACGGACATTGGCATTGGCACCGGTACCGGCCCGGGGACGACCACGGACGCCCGTACCGGCGCGGGGGCGAGGTCCGGCGCCGACCCGGCCCTCGCCCTGCACCTCACCGTGCGGGAGCTGCGCGCCGCCTACCCGAGCATGCCGGGTCTGTGGGCGGCGCACCTCCACATCGGCCCGTGAGCCCCGCTCCTACTCGAAGAACTTCAGGCCCCACCCGGTGTTGGTGTTGTCGCCCGGCACATTGGCCCGGCTGTAGGTGGTGTTGCCCCACCAGCAGAAGGAGCCCGTGTACCAGTACCGGTTCTCCCAGGAGTACGGGGTGCCCTTGGGGACGGCGTGGAACATCAGGGGGAACGTCGGCCCGGCCGGCGGGCTCGTGCCGATGTCGCCGTCGAGCAGGACGAAGGTGTGGTGGCCGGGGCCGTTGACGTACAGCGTCGGGTCCCAGCCGGACATCATGGTCGAGCGGTTGGAGCCGAAGAGGCAGCCGTTGGACTTGTACCAGTCCCACACGTACGTCGGGTCGCCGCCCGCCCGCAGCCGCAGGTCGGCGAGGCAGTACTGGTCGCTCCAGCTCCCGTTGGCCGAGTAGACGATGTGCAACTGGCCGTTGGGGTCCTTGATCGCCTCGGGGGCCTCGTTGATGAACGGGTTGCCGACGACGCGCTCCCAGCTCTCGCGCGGCTGGGAGATGATGTAGCGCCCGCCGGTCGGCGTGGTGGGGCTGCTCATCCGGGCGATGTACAGGTTCTGCTCGACGTTGGTGGTGCCGGCCCACCCGGACCAGACGAACCAGCGCTGCCCGTTGAAGGTGAACATCGTGCCGTCGATCGCCCACTTGTCGTCGGGCAGGGCGAGCTTCGACTCGGTGGTGTACCCGGTGTCGGGCGAGGCGGAGCTGATGACGTACATCCGGTGGGCGGCGGCGCGCCCGGCGGAGAAGTAGACGTAGTAGCGCCCGCCGTCGCGCACGATCTCGGGAGCCCAGACCTCACCGAGACCGCGGGTGTCGGACCAGACCTGCCGCCCGGGGGCGGATGCCAGCCCGCTGGTGGACGAGGCCTGCCGCACGACGATGCCGGCACCGGTGGACTGCACCGAGATGTACGTGCCCCCGACGCGCAGCACGCTCGGGTCGGCGGCCCGCATCGAGGTCTGCCCCATCGGCCCCACCTGCGCCGTCCGCACCGGCTGGCCCGCCCGCGCGGGCTCCGCGGACGTCAACGACATCCCGGCGGTGAGCACACCGGCCAACAACAGTGCCGCCGCCCCGTTCAGACAGCGGGAAAGCCTCAGTCCCATGACACGCACCTGCACTTTCCACACCGGACCGGATCATATTTTGAGAGAGCGCTCTCACAGCTTGAGCAGTTGCGGCGGACATGTCAATGGCGCCAGCCGGAGCCCTCACGGGACAACCCCTCTGACCCGACCTGCCGCCCGGGGCGACCGTCTCGCCACGTCATGTCCCGTTGCCGGTCCCCCTCCTCGGCATGCACCCCGGGCGACTGCACGGCGGCACCGCAGGGACGGCACACCGCACGCGCCGGAAGGCGGCTATCCGACTCCGTAGAGAGTCCCCAGGTCCGCCAGCAGCAGGTCGTCGCGGTCCGCGGCGGACTCCACCAGGTCCGGGTGGAAACCGTGCAGGGAGAACAGGGCGAGGGTGGTGCCCGTGGTGTCGTGGCCCTGGTCGGTGAGCAGGGCGCGGATGCGTTCCAGGCGTCGCAGGTCGCCGGTGCCCCTGCGGGCGGCCGTGACCTTGGCCTCGCCGAGGAGGGCGATCCGGGCACGGGGGGCGTGCGGGCGCTCCCCCAGGGCCAGCGCGATGACGTTCACCTCGTGTTTCGTACGGGCCGCCGGGTCCGCCACCTCGGTGGTACCGACCGGGCCGGGCAGACCGCCGGGGAGCAGCGTGTGGGCGTGCCTGCGGACGAAGGTGCGCGCGAGATCCTCGAAGTGCGGGCCGAGGATCTTGGAGTGGAACGTCGGCGCGGCCGCCTGCCACGCCTCGGCCGCGAAGCCCTGTTCGACGGTGGCCGCCTGCGGCAAGGTGATGAGCTGGTTGAAGCGGATGACGGGGTCGGCCAGCGTGATGACCGGGTGCCGGGGGCGCAGGATGTCCTGCTCCCGCTGGACATAGCCGGTGGATTCCAGGACGCCCAGCGGATGCGTGACCGCGTTGCGCTGCCGCTCCAGGGCCGCACCGATCCTGGTGGGCGTGGTGGCGCCCCGGGCGATCGCGGTGAGGATGTCGTAGTACAGGGTGTGCTGGGTGATGCGCGGGTCCTCGCGCAGCAGGTACTCCGTCTCCGTGCGTGAGTACACCGCCCTGCCCGGGTCCAGGAGCGTCCGTGTCAGCCAGGCGTCGAAGCCGTCGTTCGGGTGCGGACGGGCGGCTACCGGCCGGTAGCCGGGAGCGCCGCCGAGCACGGCGTGCACCCGCAGGGCCGTCTGCGGGTCCTCGATCCGCCAGTACTCCCGCGCCGCCCGGTAGTCGAAGGCGCCGAGCCGCAGGTCGATCACCGCGCGGCCCCGCAGCGGCTTCGTCCCGGACAGCAACTCGTGCATCACGCTCATCGCGGACCCGCACAGGATCACCCGTGGTCCCGGCCCGGCGCCGGTGCCGCGCTGACGCTCGTCGTAGAGCTGCTGGAGCAGGCCCGGGATCTCGGGAGAGTGCTGGAGAAGATACGGCAGCTCGTCCACGACCAGCAGCGGAGTGTTCGAGCGGGCGGTCACGTCGAGCGCGTTGGAGAGAACCTCGCGCCAGTCACCGAGGTGCAGGGTGCCTGGCCGCAGACCCGCGTGGGCCGCGATCGCGTCGCTGAACCGCCGGATCGCGGGCAGCCGCCCCTCCTCCCTCACCGCCGTGACGTACAGCCCTCCCACCTGCTCAGACAGCGCCTGCAGCAGATACGACTTCCCGTGCCGCCGACGTCCCGACACGATTCCCAGGCGCATCGCCGGGTCCGGGTCCGTGACGAATTCGCCGAGCAGGTCCCATTCCCGTTCCCGGTCGACGACGTCCCCGGGCTTGGCAAGCGCGCTCTCGTGCATCGGGACCTCTCACTGGCCAGGTGTCGACTACGACGGAACTCGTACAACTCTACTTAGCCATAATGAGGCCCTGCACATTTACGCAACATTTGGCGGCACAGGGGTGCACACACATGCCTGCCGGGAGCCGCAGGTCCGGGCCGCAGCAGCCGGGCCCGCGCTCTCATCCCGCATCCCGTGGACGCCTCACCGGCACACGCCGACGCCCCGCGCCCGGGACGGAACCGGACGCGGGGCGGCTGCATATCGTGCGTACGTCAGGTGCGTGTGGCGTAGGAAACGAAGGCGGCCCAGCCGTGGGGGTCGACGGCGAGATGAGGGCCCCGGTCGGTTTTCGAGTCGCGTATGTGGATGGCACCGGACGCGGCGGCGACCTCCACGCAGGCGGCGCCGTCGGGGGTGCTGTGGCTGCTCTTGACCCACTCCAACTGGAGGCTGCCGGTCACAGGCTTGAGGCTCATGTCTCTCCAAGCAGTTTCTCGATGAAGGCCAGCGACTTCCGGGGCGTGAGGGCCTGGGCGCGGACGATCCCATAGCGCAGATCGAGGATCTGGACCTCTCGCGGGCCCGAGATCAGCCGGCTGGTGAGCTGGGCGTCGCTGTGCCCCACGGTGATGCCCTCCTTCAACCGCAGCAGGTGGAAAGGACCGTCGAGACCGCAGTTGTCCTCACTGTCCAAGGGGAGCACCTGGATCTCCACGTTCTGCATCTGCCCGGCTTCCAAAAGCCGTTCGAGCTGTCGACGCAGGACCATTTTGCCTCCGACGGGCCGGCGCAGGGCAGCCTCGTCGTGCACGAAGTTGAAGGCCGGAACCATCTTGGTTCCGTCGATGATCTTCTGCCGCGCGAGCCGCGCGGCGGCCAACTGCTCCACCTCGTCCATGGAGAAGACGGGCCGCCGTGAGCCGAACAGTGCCCTCAAGTACTCCTCGGTCTGCAGCAGCCCGTTGACCACGGAGTTGTCGTAGGCGCAGATCTCGACGGCCTCCGCCTCCAGCTTCGCCAGGTCCCGCACCTTCTTCGGATACCGAGCCTGCTCGACGTCCCTGCGCAACGCCACGAGTAAGCCGTCGGCCTCCAGCACGCCGTCCGCCGCCTCCAGAAACGTCGGGCTCGGTGCCCTGCGGCCCCGTTCCACCGAGGACACCTGTTCCTCGCTGTAGCCGATGGCCGTTCCCAGCTCGGCCTGGGTGAGGCCCTTTCGCTCCCGGCACGTCTTGACGACCCTGCCGACCGTCCGCAGTACGGCCGCCGACTCCTCGTCGTCCGGGCCGTACGGCTCCGTCCCGTCACCGTGCATCTGTTTCTGCCCCCTCACGCTCATGTACCGGACACCTCCACGCGCTGTCCGTGCAACTGCCGGGGGAGGTGCCGCGTCACGCGGCACCGCCCGGACGGGCCCGGACAGCGCCCGGACAGTGCCGCCGCGTACCGACGTCAGTGCTGGTCGGCGCGGGGAGACCCGGCCACGCTGGGCGGCATGAACGCCGACACCGCCGGTCCGACGACACAACGCGCCGCCCCCGCACGCCACTTCGCCCTCCGTCTGACGGCCACCCCGCGAGGGGCCCGTCTCGCCCGCCACCTCGCAGCCGAGCAACTGGACGAGTGGGGCCTGCCGTACGGCGCGGAAGCGAATCGCACCGTGGCGCTGCTCGTCGCCGAGCTTGCCGCCAATGCCGTCCGGCACGGCCGGGTGCGGGGGCGTGACTTCCGGCTGCGGGTGGTCCTGCGCCCGGGGGAGGCCGTACGGGTCGAGGTGACCGACGCCCGCGTCGACCGGCTGCCGCCGGCCCCCGGGACGCTCCGGCCACCGTCGTCCGATCTGGATTCGGGCCGGGGGCTCCTCCTCGTCGAGAGTCTGGCCACCCACTGGGGAACGCTCCGCGACGACCCGTACACCAAGACCGTGTGGTGCGAAGTCGCCCTGGGGTGAGGGGACACGGGGGCGTTGCGACGTGCGTTCCCAGGGTGACGGCGGGCATTCTCCGCGGTCCGGGCGGGGAGCGTGATCTTGCTCTGTCGACCGTTCCTGGAGTTGCTCATGCGTCCTTCCCTCACCGCGGCGGCGTTCGTCGCCGCGCTGGTCCTGTCCGCGCCGCTGGCCGCCGCGCCGCCGGCTCAGGCCGGTGTCGGCGAGGTCTGCTTCTACACCGAGCCCGGCTACCGGGGCGCCTCGTGGTGCTACCGGCCGTGGGGGTACGCCGACGCGCCGGACCACCTCCACGACCGGGCGAGGTCCTTCGAGTCGAACGCGGACGTGATCGTGTACGCGATCGACCACGGGCCCGCCGGTCACTGCTACCACCGGAAAATCTGGGTCGGCGACCGGGACCCCAACTGGGCCTGGGGCAACCGGATCGACGGGGTCGCGACCGACCCGCAGGGCTGCGAGGTCAGCTAAGCCGGGCGCGTCCGCGACGCGGGGCCCCGCGACCGGTGCGGAGACCGGGCGCGGGGCTTTCCCGTCACCCGGTGTTCTTCGCCCGGCAGGCTCCGCGTCCCGACAGCGCCGGGGCCAGCGCCGAGAGCACCACCAGGGACGTCACCGCGAAGCCCGTCGCATGGCCCCAGTCCCCCACCGCGAAGCCGAAGGCCACCGCGCCGATGCCCATTCCGGCGTCGAAGGCGAGGTTCCACAGGGCGCTGACCCGGTCGTAGGCGGAGCGGGGGGCCCGCTCGAACATGACGGCGAGGGTCGCGTTCTGGCCCAGGCCGTAGCCGGTGCCGAAGAGGGCCGCCCCGGTGATCAGCAGCGCGGGGGCGTCGGGGCGAGCCAGGGCCGCCGTGCCCAGGGCCGCCATGAGCAGGGAGGGGACCAGCAGGCGGGCGGAGCCGTGGCGGTCGCCGAACCAGCCCGCCGCCACGCGCGCGAGGGGCGCCACGGCCGCCTGCACCAGCAGGGCCGTCGCCGCGAGGCCCTCCGCGCCCTCGGGCACGGTGAGCGGCAGGAACGTGGAGATGACCCCGGCCGCCAGGGTCAGGGCGCCCAGCACGAGCGCGGGGGCGAACTGCCCGGCCGGCGTTCCGGCGGCCGGGGCGGGGGGCGCACCCGAGGCTGCGGGGCCAGGGGCCGGGGACACGGAGGCCGGGCCCGGGGACAGGGGGGCCGGACCCGGGGGTGCGGGAGCGAGCCCCGGGGGTGCGGGGGACGGGACGCGGCTTGGCAGGGCCAGTGCCCCGGCCAGCGCCGGTGCCCCCAGCGCCGCCGCGACGAGGAACACCGGAGTGAAGCCGGCCCGTTCGCCGAGCCAGACGCCCAGGGGCAGGCCCACCACGGCGGGGGCGCCGAGTGCGAGGCCGTAGCCGCCGAGGCTGCGGGCCCGGCGGCCGGGCGGGGCGAGGGCCGCGGCCAGCGCCGTACCGGCGACGACGACCGCGCCGAGGCCCGCGCCGCGCGCCGCGCAGACCGCGAGGACGAGCCACAGGGACGGGTCCGCCGCCAGCAGCGCGGCGGGCGGGCCGAGGAGCAGGACGCCCGCGGCGAGCACGGCGCGGCTGCCGTACGCGGCGAGCAGCCGGGGCGCGGCCACCTCCGTGAGCACCGTGGCCAGCATCGTGACGCCGGTGGTGACCCCGGCGCCCACGCCGCCCGCGCCGCCCTCGGCGACGTACGAGGGCAGCGCGGCGAGCAGCAGGTGGAAGCTGCCCATGCCCCCGGCGGACGCGACGAGCAGCGCCGCCCGGGAGCGGGCGGCGCTGCGGTTCAGCGGGGCGGCGAGGGTCAGGGCCGGCCCC
>DASTDN010000341.1:0-5021 GCA_035710365.1 Streptomyces sp.
CCCCGGGTCGGCCAGCCCCGCGAACAACAGGCCGAACAGGGCGCTGAGAAGGTACTGCTCGTGCCCGATCGTCCAGAAGACGACCAGCGGCACCAGCGCGGCGTCCACGAAGACCACCGCTCGCGGCCAGTTGATCCCCGCGGGATCGAGCTCGAACACCTTCGACAGCCCGCCTCTGAGCTTCCCCTGATGCATGGCCTGTCCTCCTCCTCCGGTCCCACCGGCCATGGCCGTCCTCGCTCGCCCCAGCCACCGGATGTGCGGCTCCCGGTCCCCGGCACGCGTTCGCGGCGCCGTGCGGAGCCGTCCCATGGCGTCGGCGACGGGCGCGACCCGGAGCGGCCCGGTCATGGCCGCTCACGCTCCGGCAGGCACCCGCGCGGCCTGGGCCCGGGGGCTCATTCCGTCTCCGGCGGGGGCTGCTGTGTCCGCAGCCGGTTCCAGTACCGGTGGACGTACTCCTCGGCCTCTTCCACGAGGACGGCCGCGTCGTCCTCGCCCTCCGGCTCCCCCGAGGCGCGGGGCGGCGCGGCGGGCGGGTCACCGGCCGGGGTACGGCGCCACGGCGGCCGGGCGGCACTCGCGCCGTGGCGCCTGCCGCCCCGCCAGGAGCGCGCCGAGATCCGTCGCAGCAGCAGCACCAGACCGGTGGCCGCGCCGGTGGTCAGCGCGCGCACCGTGTGACGAGCGGACACGATCGGCACCTTTCGTACGGGGACGGCGGGGGCGGGGGCGAGAACCCCGCCCGCGCGGCCGGCCGGCGGGGGAGCCGGCCGGCCGGGTGGCCGATCCGGGGACCGGACAGGCAGGTGGCCACTCCGGCGAGTACCCCTCGACGCCCCACTTGCCACGACCTATCGTTTCTCGATAGATTCCCATCGTAGTTCGATCGAAGGAGACGTGATGGGAAAGCTGACGGTCCTGGCGCTGCGTGCCGTGCTCGTGGCGCTGCTGGCCGGCTCGGTGTTCGTCGAGGGGGTCATGGTGCCCCTGCTCGCCATCGACATGAGGGATCTCGACCCGGACGTCGCACACCTGCGCGCCCCGGTCCTCTCGATCCTGGTCCTGGGCGTCGTGTCGGCCCAGGTCGTCCTGGTCTGCGTGTGGCGGCTGGTGACGATGGTGCGGCGCGGCACGGTCTTCTCCGACGCCGCCTTCCGCTACGTGCACATCGTGACCGGCTCCTTTGTGGCGGCGGCCCTGCTGGTGTTCGCCCTCGGGACCGTCCTGGCACCGGGTGAGGCCGTCGCCCCGGGCATCGTCCTGCTGATCGGCGGGGCAGGTCTCGCGGTCCTCGGGGTCGCGCTCCTCGTGCTCGTCCTGCGGATGCTGCTCGCCCAGGCCGTCGCACGGGACGTCGAGGCGACGCAACTGCGCGCCGAACTGTCCGAGGTGATCTGATGCCGATCGCCGTCGACATCGACGTGATGCTGGCCAGACGGAAGATGTCCGTGGGCGAACTCGCGGAGCGCGTCGGGATCACCCCCGCCAACCTGGCGGTACTGAAGAACGGCCGCGCGAAGGCGGTCCGCTTCACGACCCTCGCCGCACTGTGCGAGGTGCTGGAGTGCCAGCCCGGCGACCTGCTGCGCTGGGAGCCGGAGGCCGGGGCCACCGTCGGCACGGCCCGGCACAGCGAGCCGGAGAACGCCACAGCCGGCTGACCCACCCCTCACCCGCCGGGTGCCGCCGAGTGCCCCTCATCGGCCGGGCGACGTCCGACGCCCGGCCCACGAGACCCGGCAGCACCCGGCAGCACCCGGCAGCACCCGGCCGAACGCCTCCCCCGGCAGGCTCCCGGAGCGCTTCTCCCCCACATCCCGTCTGCCGCTGATCATCAAAGCGGATCAATTCCGGTCGACATCGGCGCCGTTGGCGAACATATGCGCCGTCCCTGCGGATCTTGCCGGTGGACGCCTTCGCGGTTACGCAAGATATGCGTATGCACACCCCCCAGTCCGACGGTGCCGTCCCCGCCGCGGGGCGGCCCTCCGGACCCGCCCCGCGCCCGCGGCTCCGCTCCGCGCGCACCCCCGAGGATGCCTTCGACGCGCTGTACGCGCACGCGGCCCCGGGCATCGTCCACCAGGCGTACCTCCTCACCGGCGACCGCGGACGCGCCTTCGAGGTCGCCGAACACGCGTTCCACCAGGCCTGGGAGCGCTGGCCCGAGGTCGCCGTCGACTCCGACCCCGTCGGCTGGGTGCGGGTGCACGCGCACGAGTACGCCCTGTCGCCCTGGCACCGGTTGCGTCGTACACCGAAGCGGCGGCCCGGGGCTCGGCCCGCCGACCCGCTCGCCGCGGCACTGCTCGCCCTGCCGCCCCTGTGGCGCCGGACCGTTCTCCTGTGCGAAGGACTCGGCATGAGCGTGGCGCAGGCGGCCGCCGAGACCGCGGCGAGCACCCACGCGGCGAACAGCCGCCTGAGGCTCGCCCGCGAACGCATCACCGAGCACATACCGGAACTCCGCGACACCGGGGAACTGGGACAGCGACTGGCCACGCTCGTCTCGACCGTGTCGACGGCGACGCTCCCCAGCGCGCGTTCCGTGCGCACCGGCAGCGAGGCGCGCGTCCGCATGCTGACCCGCGCGGTCTTCGGCGCGACCGCGGCGCTCGCCGGCCTCATCGCCTTCACCGCCGTCACCACCTCGGCCCAGCACGCCTCGTCCACCCCCGAACGAACCGCCAGCACCGCCCGACCGGAGACGCCCTCCCCCTCACCGAGCAGCCCCTGAGCCGGCCACGGCATCCCGGCCCCACCGGACAGGCGGCCGGTCGGCCCGCCCCGGTCACCCGTTCAACTACGGTGCGGAAGGGGCCAGTTGACACCCCGGGCCGCCCGTCCCCACGTCATGGCGGCCCCGGCCGGGCCGGGTGGCACATCCCTGCCAACGGCCCTTGCGCACGGGACTCGCGTGCTCCATCGTTGACGCGCGTAACATCACTCCACCCCCCGCGCCCCCAACCCCCGTCACACCCACAGGAGATCGCATGCTCAGACGCTTCGCCCGACTCCTTGCCGCCTTTGTCATGATCACGTCCGGTATCGCGGTGGGTACCGTCGCGACCGCGGGCACCGCGCACGCCGACGGCTGCTACACCTGGTCCCGCACCCTCTCCAACGGCGCCTCGGGTTCCGACGTCACCCAGCTCCAGATCCGCCTCGGCGGCTACGCCGGCACCGGGGCCGTGCTCGCCGTCGACGGTGCCTTCGGCCCGGCCACCGAAGCCGCTCTGAAGCGCTTCCAGTCGGCGTACGGACTGGCCGCCGACGGCGTCGCGGGCACCAACACGTACAACAAGCTCTACGCCCTGCAGGACGACGACTGCACGCCCATCCACTTCACCTACGCCGAGCTCAACAACTGCAACTCGGACTGGTCGGGCGGCGCGGTCAGCGCGGCGACCGCGAAGTCCAACGCTCTGCGCACGATGTGGAAGCTGGAGGCCATGCGGCACGCCCTGAACGACCAGCCGCTGCGGGTCACGAGCGGTTTCCGCTCCTACGCCTGCAACAGCGCGGTCGGCGGTGCCAGCAGCAGCCGTCACCTCTACGGTGACGCGGCCGACCTCGGCGCCGGCGCGTACTCCCTGTGCACGATGGCCCAGCACGCCCGCAACCACGGCTTCAACGGCATCCTCGGCCCGGGCTACCCGGACCACAACGACCACGTCCACGTGGACCACCGCAGCAGCCGGTACTGGTCGGCGCCCAGTTGCGGCATCTGACACACCCGCACCACCGGACTGAGTGGGCCCGCTTCCCGTGGCGGGCCCACTCTCCGTTTTCCGGCACGGATTTCCCTACGGACGCCTCCCGGAACGCAGCCTTCCGGCACGGGGTCTCCCGGCACAGGGTCTCCCGGTACGAGGTCTCCCGGCACGGGACTCGGCCCGTCACCCCGTGTCAGCCCCACGCCCGGCCGTCCCGGAACAGCCACCGCGCACTGCCACGGCGGTCGAGCCCCAGGCGGCCCGCCCGCCCTTCCCGCCCCGCGTGCCGCTCCGCCCGAGCGGGACACCCGGCCTCCCCCGCGCTCACGGCACGTCGCCCCGCCAGTCGAGGCGGCCCAGTGGGCCGGGGCCCCGCGGCGCGTACAGCGCGCCGCCGCCCGGGCCGTGGCGGCCCAGTTCCGTGGCCAGGACGACACCGCCGCGCACGTCGCCCTCCGGTCGGTCGGTGATGTCGAGGAGCAGGCCGTCCAGCGGGCCGCCCACCAGCTCCGCGTACACCCGGCCGGGCCTGGGCGCGGGTTCCTCGTGGTCGGCGCCGTACACCCGGCCGCGCATGAATTCCAGCTCGTCCATGCCGTTCAGGATCACAGCCACCACTGACAACCGGCCCGGCCGCCCGGCGCGCCCCGCCGGCCCACGGCCGCCCGCAGGGCCGGGCTCCGGCCCGCGTTTCCCGCTCCGCGGTGAACCGCGGACCGTTTCACGGCGTGCAACCGGACAAGGACTGAACGCAGGCCGAGCAGCCCCGCGGAAGGAGCACCGCATCGTGCCCACTGACTACGCGTGCCAGACGGCGGCCGAACGGGCCGCCCACTGCCTCACGCCGGTATGCGCGGTTCTGGCCCCCGAGCAGCACCGGACCGGCCAGGAGGCGGAGGTCCTGCCGGTCGTGCTGCGCAACTACCTGGGCGCCGGGCCCGTGACTCCGGCCGTCCCCAGGGTGAGCACACCGACGGTCCGCACCACGACCGGCGCGGCCGTCCTGCGGCTCTGTCTCGACGGGCTGCGCGCGGAGATGGACGGGTCGCTGGCGCAGTGGCACGCGGGCCTGACCGGACGGTTTCCCGCCCTGCTGAGGAACGCCCAGGCGTCGAGGGCGGACTGGACGCTTCTCCAGGAGCTGCAGTTCGCGGCGCAGGACATGGTCACGCACCTCGCCCGGCGGGCTCCGCACGGCTCCCCGGGGGTCCGGGCGCTCGGTACGCAGGTGGCGCTGCTGGAGGACGTCCTGAGCGGGGTGCTGCGGAGGCTGGCGGTGCCCGCGGAGCACGCGGCCGCCTG
>DASTDN010000342.1:0-15294 GCA_035710365.1 Streptomyces sp.
ATGATCCTGCGCCCCACCAACCCGCTCGTCGTCCACCAGACCGGCGCCACGCTCACCCCGCACGCCCGCTGCGAGCACGGCCACCCCGCCGTCTTCCTGGTGCTCTTCGGCGACCAGCGGTCAGGGACCGCCCGCGTCGACGCGATGATGCCCCGCTGCGCCTTCGCCGAGCTGGTCGGCCAGGTCCAGGCCGAGATCCTCCGCACGGACGGCGAAGCCGCCCTCCGCGCATTTCGTGACGCGGTCGACGCCGGCACCCGCACGACGACCGCCGCCCTCGACACCCTGCGGGCGCAGCGCCGGGACTGCTGCGAGGCCGGCTACCGCACCAACGGCACCGAACACACCTGCGGGGACGGCCGGTGATACCGCCGGCCCTCGTCCCCGTCGGCCGCCGCGGCGAACTGCGCTGCGGCTGCCAGGAAACCCCGGTAACCCCGCCCTGCGGCCGCCCCGCCGCCTGGCACATCCTCTGGCACCTCACACCGAAACCGGCTTTGTCCCTCGCCTGCGGCCCGCACATGGCCTGGGTCCAGAAGCACTTCGTCTACCTCGACCGGCACCCCGCCCTCCACGCCTGCGACATGCCCGGCACCGCCTGGACCAACGGCCAGCCCGGCCAATGCCTGATCCCGCCCCACCCACACGAGGCACCCCATGAGTAACCCCTGCGGCATCTGCCCGCGCACCGCCGAAACCGGCCTGCACGCCTGCCCCCGCCACGCCGCCGAACTCCGCGCCTGGCTCACCGAACTCCCCGCACAGGCACAGCTCCTGCGGGAATTCCTCACCCCGTCCACCAGCCCGGCGCAAGGACACCGCGGCGGCGGCCGCGCCCACGCACCCGTCCCCGTCGACCTGCGCGTCCTCACCCTGCTCGGCCCCGGCCACGTCGACCCGCGCAGCGCCGACGACGACGGCACCGTGCCGATCCTCGCGTTCCTCGGCGGCTGGGCCGGCCACATCGCCTACACCCACCCCGCCGCCGCACGCGACCCCCACGGCACCACCCACGTCCAGCCCTGCGACCAGGCCTGGCCCCGGCAGGGAGAAACCATCGCCGGCTGGTGCACCTGGCTCACCCGATACCTGCCCTACGCCCTCACCCACCCCTGGGTCGGCGAACTCCACCGCCAGCTCGGCGACCTCATCGCCCGCATCCGCGACCTCACCCACGCCACTCCCCACACCCACCGCAAGACGGCGCCCTGCCCCCAGTGCACAGCCTTCGCCCTCGTCGCCGTCGACGGGCAGTGGGGCATCACCTGCGAGGCCTGCGGCCACCACCTCGACCCCGACGCCTACGCGCAGCACGCCGCACAGATGCACCGCACCCACCAGGACGCCGCCGCCGACCGCGCGGCATGATCCCGCTGTCAGCCTCCCGTGCCACACTGGCGCAGCAGTCGACGGTCCCGGTCGACGCTTCACACCACGGCCCGCCTCGCAGGTCCCCATGAGGCGGGCCGCGGCGTCCTGCTGGACAAAGATCGGCTTTAGCGTCAACATGGCGCCAGTAGCACACGTGTGCCCAGCCGGGCCCACCCGCACAGGACTTCCACCAAACCGCTGCCCCGCGGCCACCAGGCCCCGGGGCAGCGGCACGTCCAAGGGATGGGGGCACCATGACGCAGCTCTACAACGGCAGGCAGGCCGCCGAACTCGCCACCGGATGGCGCCGCACCGTCAGCGCCACCGCCGCCGCCGTCACCCGCTCCGCCATCTGCAAGTGGGTCGCCCGCGGCCACCTCCGCGTCGCCGGTCTCGACGAACACGGCCACCCCCTCTACACCCTCGCCGACCTCGCCCGCGCCGAACTCGCCACCCGCCACCGCGCGCTGCGCCTCGTCGGCGCCCACTCCCGGAGAACCGCCTCATGACCGACACCGCGCAGGACTTCGGAGCCTGGCGAGACGAACAGCACCGCCGTGCTCAGACCCACGCCGTCGACTGGGCCGAACACGCCACCAGCGAATACGAACGGGCCGTACGACACGAAGACGACGCCCGCGCCCGCCAGAACCACGACAACGCACGGCAGCGCGACCGCATGGCCGAGGAACGCCGCCTGGCCCAGTTCCACGGCGTACGGTCCGCCGAGGCCCTCAAGCTCGCCGGAATGTGGGCCCACGTCGCTGTCGCTCTGGCGGACGGGGACCTCACCGACGTCGAACTCTGCGCAGGGAAGCCGACCGCTGGGAGCGATAACGGATGATCACCCACCAGCCCACGCGCGAGCAGCTCGAACGCCTCGAACAGGCACGCCTTGCGGCCAGCCACACCGATACGGCCGTTGCCGAGGCCCGCGCGCACCTCGCTCGGGCCCTCGCCGAGCACGCCGAGGCCCAGGCGACGCTCACCAAGGCCATGGACGACGTCCTGTACAGCCCCAGCGAGGACAACGGCGAGGCCCTGCCCGACACCACGCACAGCAACGCCCACCAGCCCAGGGGCGACTTCGTGGACCACTACACCGATCCCTCCCTGATCGGCACCACCCCCTCCCCCTGACACCCCCGAGGAGGGCACTCCCTCGTCGGACACCCCAGGGGAGGCGCCCCCTATGCCCACCCGGCCCCCCTCCCGATGCGCCGAGCCCGGGTGCCGCGCCCTTGTCCCCAAGGGCCGATGCGAGCAGCACCAGCGCACCCCGTGGGCAGGCAGAGACGACAAGGCCGCGCGGTACGGCATCAGCTCAGGCAGATGGCGCACGCTCAAGCGACGCGTCGCCCTCCGCGACAACGGATGCTGCTACTGCTGCGGCACCGAGCAGCCAGACCGCCGCGACGATCCCGATGGTGAGCACCAGCACGAGCTGGACCACATCATCCCGATCAGCGAGGGCGGAGCCGTCGAGGACCTCGACAACCTCGGACTCATCTGCCAGCCATGCCACGAGATCAAGTCCAAGGCCGAGGCCGCACGCGCCAACAGGGCACGCCGGAAGCCCCGCTGACCGCCCGACGCGCGCCCCGCGGCCCTCCCCACGCCTCCCCTGGGGGGAAGGGGAGTCTGGATTTCCAGGGTGATTTTCCCGGGGCCCGGCGCCGTCAGTGCGGCGTACGCGCGCTCAGAATGGTGAAACCGGGGGGACCCGGTGACGGCACATCACCGCAGGTGGGAGGGGGTGGCCGATGTCCCGCACGGCACAGCCGGCCGCGCTGAAGCTGCTCACCGGCCGCTCCGAGGGCCGCGACTCCGGCGGCCGCGTCGTCCCCAAGGGGCCCGCCTTCCGCCGGATCCCGCCGAAGGCCCCGACGTGGCTGTCCCGTGAGGCGGCCGCCGAGTGGCGCCGGGTCGTTCCCGGCCTGCAGCGGCTGGACCTGCTGAAGGAAGAGGACCGCGCGGTCCTGGCCGCGTACTGCGAGACGTGGAACGTGTTCGTCGAGGCCACCCGCACCGTGCACCGCGAGGGCCTGACATGCGAGGTGATCACCGTGCGCAAGGACGGCAGCGAGTCCCGCCGCACGATCACCCACCCGGCCGTGGCCATCGCCCGCAACGCGGGCCGTGAGCTACGCGGGTTCGCCGCCCAGTTCGGCCTGACACCGTCGACCGAGCAGGCCCTGAGCAGGGGGGCCGACGATGGCAACGAGGACGACAACCCGTTCGCGTAGGGCCGCGGCGCCCGCAGCCGAAGCGACGCCCTCGGCGTTCCTGGACGACGCCGGCCTTGAGCGGCTGAAGCTGTCCCCGGAGGTGGCCTGGTACCTCACCTCGCGCGGCATCCCGCTGCCCGACTGCCCGCCCCTGATCAAGACCCCGGAGCCGCGCGACGTCCCCGGCGCGCGCTTCGACCCCGAGCGCGTCGACAAGGTCATCAAGTCCTTCAGCCTGCTGCGCCACACCCAGGGGCAGTGGGCCGGACAGCCGCTCGTGCCGGACCCGTGGCAGGTCGCATGGATCATCGCCCCCGTCTTCGGGTGGGTGCGCTGGGACGACGACGCCGACATGTACGTCCGGGTCATCACGGACCTGTACGTCGACGTCCCTCGCAAGAACGGCAAGTCGACCCTCTCGGGCGGTATCGCGATCTACTTGACCTGTGCGGACGGCGAGCCCGGCGCGCAGGTCATCGCCGCAGCGACGACCAAGCAGCAGGCCGGCTACGTCTTCACACCGATCAAGCAGCTCGCCGAGCGAGCCCCGGCGCTGAAGGGACACGTCAAGCCGTACAAGGGCAAGATCGTCCACCCGAAGACCGGCTCGTATTTCGAGGTCATCTCGAGCGTCGCCGACGCCCAGCACGGTGCGAACCTGCACGGCGGCATCATCGACGAGCTGCACGTGCACAAAGACCCCGAGATGGTCGAGGTCATCGAGACCGGTACCGGCTCGCGCCGCCAGCCTCTCATCGTCATCATCACCACGGCGGACAGCGGCAAGCCCGAGACGATCTACAACCGCAAGCGCACACGCATCGAGCAACTGGCGCGCGGCGTCCTCACCGACCCGTCCGTGTACGGGGTGGTGTGGGCCGTGCCCAAGGACGCGGACCCGTTCGTGGAGGCGACCTGGCGGGCCGCGAACCCCGGGTTCGGGATCTCCCCGACCCGCTCGTATCTGGAGCGCAAGGCGCGGGAGGCCGAGCAGTCACCGGCGGACCTCGCCAAGTTCCAGCGGCTGCACCTGGGCATCCGGACCAAGCAGGTCACCAAGTTCCTGTCGCTGGACTCCTGGCGCATGAACCAGGCCCTGGTGGACGAGGTGCGGCTGCGCGGCCGCGAGGCGTACGGCGGCCTGGACCTCGCCAGCGTCAGCGACCTCAACGCGCTGGCCTGGCTGTTCCCCGACGACGAAGACGGCAGCCTTGATCTGCTGCTGCGGTTCTGGACCCCCGAAGACAACCTGACGGCCCTGGACAAGCGGACCGCGGGCGCGGCCACCCGGTGGGTGTCCGAGGGGTGGCTGTACACGACGTCGGGCAACGTCACCGACTACGACGCCATTGGCCGCGTCATCCGCCGCGACCTCGACCAGTTCGACGTGCAGGCCCTCGGCTTCGACCGGTGGTCCTCGACCTCGCTGACGAACGACCTGGAGGGCGAGCGAGCGCCCATGGTCGGCGTCGGCCAGGGCTACAAGACCATGAGCCCGGCGCTGAAAGCGGTACAGCGCGTGCTCCTCCTCGGCGAGCGGCAGGTGCGCCAGGGCCGGCGGCCGATGCTCCGGCACGGCGGGAGCCCCGTCATGACGTGGATGGTCGACAACCTGGCCGTCCAGATGGACGCCGCAGGCAACGTCAAGCCCGACAAGGCGAACTCTGCCGACAAGATCGACGGCGTCAGCGCCCTGTGCGACGCCATGTCCGAGGTCCTCGCCCGCCCGCCCAAGCGCCGCTCCGCCTACGAAGACGGCGACTTCGAAGCGATCTGAAAGGGGGCCGCGTATGCGCTGGTGGCCGCGCCGACGCAAGAACACCGGGCCCGGACAGGTGGTCGACCAGGACGGCGTGCCCGTGCTCGCCAAGACCGCCGAGCAGTTCGGCGACCTGAACCAGCTCGGGGCGTACCTGGCCGCCAACGGCATCCGGGTCGTGGACCCGGGGGTGCCGCTGTCGCAGTACGCCGACACCGCCGCGGCGGCACGCGTGTGGGAGACCCAGCCGTCGGTGCGCAAGGTCGTCGACTACATCGCGCGGCAGTTGTGCACGATCCCCTGGCACGTGTACGAGCGTGTCTCGGACACGGACCGGCGCCGGGTGACCGATCACCCGCTCGCAGAGCTGCTCGCCCGTCCGGGCCCGCACCGGTCCCCGGCGCGGCTGTGGCACGCGACGCTGGTGGACTGGCTGATCTACGACCGGTGGTGCCAGCAGGTCCTCCCGTCCGCAGATACCGCGTCCGGGTTCGAGTTGCGCAGGAAGCCGGCCCGCCGGTTCCACATCCTGGCGGACGACGACGACCAGGCCGACGCCCTGTATCTGATCTCCTCACGCGGCCCGGCCCAGGTGGTGCCGCTGCCCGCTCCGTACCTGTACGACCACGGGTACGCGACGATCGGCGCGGACGGCACGTCGCCGATGATGACGCTGCGGCAGATCCTCGCCGAGCAGGCCGAGGCTGTGGAGTGGCGCCGCTCCGTGTGGAAGAACGGCGCCCGCGTGCCCGTGGTCCTGGAACGCCCTGTGGACGCCCCGTCCTGGTCGGCGACCGCGAAGGCCCGGTTCCTCGCAGGCTTCAACGCGTTCATGGGCAAGGGGGCCTCTGTCGGCGGGACGCCGCTACTGGAGGACGGCATGAAGCTCGTCACCGTCGGAGCCTTCAAGCCGGTGGAGACGCAGGACATCGAGGGACGCAAGCTCACCGACGCCGAGGTGGCGAGTGCGTACCACATCGCCCCGGAGCTGGTCGGCGCCCGCGAGGGCACCTTCAGCAACATCGACGCGTTCCGGCAGATGCTGTTCACCATCTCGCTCGGCCCGTACGTCACGCAGTGGCAGGACGTCCTCAACTCGATGCTGGTGCCGCTGCTCGCCCCCGGCACGGACCTGTACGTCGAGGCGAACCTCGAGGCGAAGCTGCGCGGCTCGTTCACGGAGCAGGCCGCGCTGCTGCAGACCGCGGTCGGGGCTCCGTACATGCTGCGCTCGGAGGCCCGCGCCGTGCAGAACCTGCCGCACGTCGAGGGCACGGACGAACTGGTGACCCCGCTGAACGTGACGATCGGAGGCCTCGCGTCGCCGCGGGACACGGCGCCGGAGAGCCTCCCAAAAGGTCGGGGCCGCCCCGCGTGAAAGCCGGGCGGCCCGACGACCTTGGCACGTTCGACGCTGAGCGGCAGGCCTTCACGGACGCGCTGACCGCGTGGGCCGAGCGGCAGGCCGACGGGCTCCTCGACCGCGTGGACGCGAAGGCGGGCGGCCCGCCCGACTTCTACGACCTGTGGGCCGCGCAGTCCCCGGAGCGGCAGGCACAGCTCGCCGCGCTCATCGCCGGGTACGGCTTCCGGCTGGCGCAGATCGGGGCCTGGTCGGTGCTCGGCCTGTGGAACCCGGAGGCGGACGGCTGGGACCCGGCGGTGATGGAAGCCTGGCTGGCGAAGGCCGCCGAGAGCCACGCCGCCCAGTACGAGCAGGCCGCCTACACCGCGGCGACCGCCGCCGTGCGGGAAGAGGGCGACTGGCGCGAGAGCTTGCGGGCCGGGCTGGCGTCGTGGGTGGTGGCGGCCGGGATGCGGGCGGCCACGGCCGCGACCGAGGCCCGTTCGTTCGGCTCGCACGATGCGGCCGGTGCGTCGGGGCTGACGCACAAGGTGTGGCGTACGGGCGGGAAGAACCCGCGCGCGAGCCACGTGCGCCTGAACGGCGACAGCGTGGAGCTGGGCGGGGTGTTCGCCAACGGGCTGCGCTGGCCGGGCGACGCGAACGGCGACGCGGGCGAGACGGCGAACTGTCACTGCGACCTGGACTACACACGAGAGGGGGGCTGACCGTGCCCCGCACCAAGGAAGCACAAGCCCGGATCAAGGCGGCCGGCCCCGCCGACGGGCTCGCCGACGGCCAGTTCCGCGCCCTGGTCAGCGTCTTCAGCAACGAGGACTCCATGGGCGACGTCATCGCCCCCGGGGCTTTCGCCCAGGTCCTCGCCGAGTGGAAGGCGTCCGGCGACCCGATCCCGGTGGTCTGGGCGCACAAGTGGGGCGACCCGTTCGCCCACATCGGCTCCGTCCTGGAAGCGGCCGAGACGCCGGACGGCCTGGAGGTCCTCGCGCAGATCGAGGACATGGACACCAACCCCACCGCCCGCCACGTGCGCGGACTGCTCACAGGCCGCCGCATCAAACAGTTCTCCTTCGCCTACGACGTCGGCGAGGGCGGCTGGGTCGACACCGACGACCTGGTCAACCACCCGTGGGGCGAGTACTACGAGATCAAGCGGTTCTCCCGCCTCTACGAGGTAGGGCCGTGCCTGGTCGGCGCGAACCAGCAGACCGAACTGCTCGCCGCGAAGGCTGCCGATCTCGCCCGCGGGGTGAAGGAAGGCCGCGTTCTGGCGCAGGCCCACTACGAACGGCTGCAGTCGGCGCACGCCGCGATCGGCGAGGTCCTCGCCGCAGCCGAGCCTCAGAAAACCCTCCGGCCCGCGGGCCGGGGCACCACCGAGAAGACCGGCCACCGTCCGGCCGAGCCGCCCGCTGCCGCCCCTCCGGCGCCCGCGAAGGCCGCTCGTCCGTCGCTCGCCCAGGTCGAGGCGTGGATCACCGCACGAGATCTGATGACGAGGAGCACGGCATGACGCTGCGCGAGAAGCTCAATGCGCTGCTGAAGGAAGCGGCGGACATCGTCGCCAAGGCGCGCGAGGAGAACCGGGACTTCACCGAGGACGAGGTGACCCGGATCAACGAACTCAAGTCGGAGACCGACGAGGTCGAGGCGAAGGTGAAGGCCGCGGACGAGGCGCAGGCCGCGGCCGCGGCGATGGCGGGCAAGGCGTCCTCGCACTCCCCGGCCACGCCCCCGGCCTCTGCTCTGCAGGTGAAGGACCGCCAGGAGGAGGCGGACGCGACAAGCTTCGGCGCTCGGTTCGTGAAGTCGGGCCTCTACGCCGAGTTCCGCAAGCAGCACCCGTCCGGGCTCGGCCAGGGGTCGGCGGTCGACATCGGCCGGGTCAAGGTCGGCTCGATGAAGGAGTGGCTGGCCGGGCGGAAGGCGACGGCGGCGCCGCTGCAAGTAGCGCTCGGCCACGTGCAGCCGGTCCGGATGCCGATGGTCGACCAGGTCGACCGTGACAACCTGACCATCCTCGACCTCATCAGCCGAGGGCAGGCCGACGGTCCGTTCGAGTACCTCCAGGTCACCGGCGTCACCCGCAACGCGGCGATCGTCCCGGACGAGATCCTGCCGGGCGACGCCGGCGTGAAGCCCACCAGCACCATCACGACGGAGCTGGCGGACGCCAAGCCGTACACCTACGCGGACGGCTACGACGTCACCAACGCGCTCCTGTCCGACGCGCCGGCGCTGGCGACGTACATGAACAACGAGCTGGAGTACTCGCTCGACTGGGTGATCGAGGACAAGCTGCTGAACGGCACCGGAACCTCCGGCGAGCCGAAGGGCATCCTGAACACCACCGGCGTGCAGGAGCTGGAGTACACCCCGGGCACGGACGCCATGGCGCAGGTGAAGGCGATCCGCCAGGCCATCACGAAGATCACGACGCTGCCGGGCGGCAACGTCACCGCGGTCCTCATGTCCCCGGAGGACGACGAGGCATGGGACCTGCTGCAGGACGCCAACGACCGGTTCTTCGGCCAGGGCCCCTTCGGGCAGGGCCCGAACACCTCCTGGGGCCGCGCCCGCGCGCTGTCGCAGCGGCTCGCCCCCGGCACCGTGATCCTGGGCGACTGGCGTCAGGTCGCGCTCCTCGACGTCGAGGGCCTGTCGATCCTGGCGTTCAACCAGCACAAGGACTACGCGCAGCGCAACCTCGTGTACGTGCGGGCGGAGCTGCGGGCCGAGCAGGTCATCTGGAAGCCGAACCGGCTGATCGTCGTCAAGCCGGCCACCCCGTAAGGAGGGCAGCATGCCCGAACACAAGATGATCACCATCGACGGCATCCGTGTACGCGCCGAGGACGAGACCCGCTACCGCGCCCGCACGGGCGTGGCCGCGGGCGGGCAGGCGCCCCCGCTCACGCGCGCGCAGGCGGACCCCCGCCCGCAGCAGGACGGGCCCGGGGACGAGGGGTTCGACCCGGCCGATCACACCGTTCTGCAGGTCATCGCGCACCTGGCGGAGGCCGACGAGGAGGAGACCGCCCGGGTCCTGGACTCCGAGGCCGGCGGGGAGAAGCGCAAGGGGCTGCTGGAGCGCCGGGATGAGTTCCTGGCCGAGGCACGGCAGCGCGCGGCAGGCGGCTCCGGTGGCGGGGCCTGACCCGTACCTGGCCGATCCTGCGGACCTGGCCGCGCTGCTGAACGTGCCGGTGAACGACGTGCAGATGCTCGCCGCACTGCGCGCCGCCACCCGCCGGTTCCGCGGCCAGGTCCGCCACCCCGTCAGCCTGGTCACCGACGACACGGTGTTCCTGGACGGCACGGGCAAGGCGGTGCTGCACCTGCCCGCCGCGCCGGTCCTGGCCGTGGCCGCGGTCGAGGTCGACGGCGTGACGCTGACCGGGGTGAAGGTCCGGCGGCAGGCCGGGCTGCTGCTGCACCCGGACGGCTGCTGGCCCGAGTGGTCCGAGGTCACCGTGACCTACGACCATGGCTTGGACCCCAAGCCCGAGGACGTGGCCGAAGCGGTGGTCGACCAGGCCCGCGTCATCTACCGCACCGACCCGGCGATCCAGCAGATCACCACCGGCACCGAATCCGTGTCCTTCGCGGCCACAGCGGCGGTCGGGGTGACCGAGCAGTGGCGGGCCGCCGTCGAGGCCCACCGCCTCAACCGGGGAGACGACGCCTGATGCCGCTCACGAACCCGCTGCGCCGGGACACCGTGACCGTCATCGACCGCGTACTGACCGGCCAGGACGAGCGCGGGCAGGACGTGTACCAGGACGTCGAGCGGGACGTCCCGGCCTGCAACATGCAGCCGGTCAGCTCCACCGAGACGGTCGACGGCATGGACCAGGTCGTCACCCGGTGGCGGCTGGCCGGCCCGCCCGGCATGGGCCTGACCGCACTGTCCCGCGTCCGCTACGGCGGCGTCATGTACGAGGTCGACGGCGACCCCGGCGTGCACCACTCCTTCGCCGGGCTCCTCGACCACACCGAAGCGTTCCTGAAGGTGGTGAGCGGCTGATGGCCGGTATCCGGTTCGAGTTCGACCCGTCGTGCCTGCCCGAGATCATGCGGTCCCAGACGGTTCGCGGCGCCCTGCGCAAGACGGCCGACGAGATCGCGCCCCGTGCCAGGGCCCTGGCGCGGGAGGAGATCAGCGAGGAGTTCGCCGACTCCATCGAGGTGGTCGAGGAGCTCAGGCCGCGCGGCCGGCCGACCGCCGCGGTCGTGGCCGACCGGCCGGACGCCGAGTCGCACGAGTACGGCGACACCGGCACCGAGCGGCGTCGCATCCTGGGCCGCGCGGCCCATACCCGGGAGAGCTGATGTGGCCGGACCTGGAAGTGGCCGTCATCAAGGGCATCCGCTCGCTCCTGGAGGGTGTGCGCGTCACCGACGAGGTCCCGGCCAAGGTGGAGACGCTCGTGCCGGTCGTCGTCGTCCGGGTGGCCGGGGGCGCCGATACCCGCATCTCCGACACCGTCACCATCGACGTGGAGGCATTCGCCGCTGACCGGGCCGGCATGTGGCAGCTCGCCGAGCGGGCCCGCCAGGCCGTGCACGCGCTCGCCGCGACGATGGCGGGCGGCGTCGTCATCGACACCGTCGACACCGACCAGCGCCCGGTACCCGTCTCCTACGCCAACCCGGCCGTGCGTCGGGCGGTCGCCACGTACACGCTCACCACCCGCGCCCGGACCGGCGCCTGACGCACACCCACCCCTCGCCCCCGCCCGGTGCGGGGGCTTCGCCATGGAAGGGGGCCGCGATGCCGGCCGCTGACTTCACCGCGATGGCGGAACTCCGCCAGTCGCTCATCCGCAAGGCCCTGCGCTACGCGATCTTCGCGGCCGACCCCACCGCCGCCGCCGTAGAAGCGCCGTTCGACGAGAACGGGGTCCTGCAGACCCTGCCCGCCGGGTACGTCCCGGTCGGCTACACCACCACCGACGGCGTCACCTTCTCCGGCGACCTGTCCACCAGCGACGTCGAGTCCGGACAGTCCGCCTCACCGACCCGCTCCGACGTGGAGACCGACACCGCCACGGCGGCGTGGGTGCCGCAGGAGACCAACGCCGCGGCGGTCGCCCTGTACGAGAACCTGCCGCTGTCGGGCACCGGGTCCCTGCCCGCGCTCGGCTCGGCGACCTGGTCGTGGTCCCGTCCGAAAACCCCGCCCACCCGGTACCGCAGGCTGGTGTTCATCGCCGAGGACCTCAACAAGACCAGCGGCCAGCCGATCTACATCGTCCGCCATTTCCCCTCCGCGCTGCGCACCGGGCGCGAGGACGAGCAGTGGACCCGCACGTCGGAGATCGCCCGCGGCGTGACCTACCAGGCGTACATCGACGACGCGCTCGGCACGGACTCCCTGACGTGGATCGACGGGCCCGGCTGGCGCGACCTGGCCCCGCTGTCCAACGAGGTGCAGCAGGTGGCGATCACGGGCGGCCCGACCGGCGGTACGTACACGCTCACCTACTCGGGGCAGACCACCGCGGGCATCCCGTACGACGCGATCGCCTCCGAGGTGCAGACGGCCCTCGAGGACCTGTCGAACCTCGCCCCGGGCGACGTCACCTGCGCGGGCGGCCCGCACCCGGGCACCCCGGTCACGGTGACGTTCGGCGGGCAGGTGGCGGGCGAGGACGTGGCGCAGATGACCGGCGACGCCTCCGGCCTGACCGGCGGCACCAGCCCGGCCGTGAACGTCACCACCACCACACCCGGCGGCGCGTGAGCGCCGCCCCCAGACCGGCACCGCGGCGGCGGCCCAGGGTGAGCCCTGCCGCCGCGGTGCCTTCACCCGCTCACCCACCGGCCACCCAGAAGCGAGACGAGAGATCCATGAGCAAGCCCAACCGCAAGCGCTACAAGCTCACCGAGGTGAAGCAGCAGTTCACCGAGGCCCTCGGCGGCGAGACGGTCGAGTTCGAGCTGGGCAACGGCGAGGTGCTGGAGTTCCCCCACCCGCTGTTCGCGACGGACGAGTGGTCGACCGCCGTGGACGAGGCGGAGACCAACCGCGAGAAGGCCGTGGCCATCCTCGGGCCGGACCAGTACGACAAGTACGTGGCCGCCGGGCACTCGGACGCCGAGATCGGGCTGCTGTTCCTCGCGGTGCAGCAGGACATGCGTGACCAGGTGAAGAAGCGCCCTACACGGTCGTAGACGTCCTCGGGCAGTATCCCGAGGCCGTCGAGGCCGACCTGTGCCACCACTACTCCCCACGGGACCCGGTCGCCGAGTACTGGCGCGGGGAGATCACCCTGCGGAAGCTGCGGGTCCTGGTCGAGGGCCTGCCGCCGAACGGTGCTCTGGCGCGCCGGGCTGCCGGTCACCCGCTGGAGTACTCCGACTTCCGGCTGGCCGACATGGTCGACGCTCTCGGTCGGCTGCTGACCGACTTCCGCAACGCCAACCGGCCGGAGAACGCCCCCGCCCAGCCCTACCCGGAACCGGTGTGGCGGCCGGAGGCGGCGAAGGCGAAGAAGAAGCGCGAGAAGAAGGCCCGCCGCGAGGCGGCCGAGGCCCGCGCCGGATACATGCGGATCGTCGCCCTCGCGACGCCCCAGCACGCAGAGAAGGGGTGAACGTATGCCTCGCGCCGGCGCGGTGTGGGTGGACGTCCTGCCGAACATGAGCGGCTTCGGCCGGCAGCTTCAGCGGGAGATCGGCGAACCGGTCGCCCAGGCGTCCCGGGCCGCGGGCGAGGCCGGCGGCGAGGAGATGGTGGGCGGGCTCCGCGAGAAGGTGAAGGCGGGCGGCGCCGCGGTCGGCCTCGCGCTCGGCGCCGCCGTCGCCGCGTCAGCCGTCAGCCAGTTGGAGAAGGAGAAGACCGGCGACCGGCTGGCCGCTCAGCTCGGGCTCTCCGGCAAGCAGGCCGAGCGGGCGGGAAAGGCCGCCGGCAGCCTCTACTCCAAGGCGGTCGTGGACACGTTCGAGGACGGGGCCGCCGCCGTCCGCGCGGTGATGTCCTCGGGCCTGGTGGACGAGAAGGCCACGACCCGCGCCATCACGTCCATCACCACCAAGGTCAGCGACCTGGCGGCCACGTTCGACCAGGACCTGACGATGACCGCGAACGCCGCGGCACAGATGATCCGCACCGGGCTGGCCAAGGACGGCGCACAGGCCCTGGATCTCCTCACCCGCGGCTTGCAGGGCCCGGCCGACAAGGCCGGTGACCTGCTGGAAACCGTCAACGAGTACTCCACGCAGTGGCGGAAGATGGGCCTGGACGGGGCCTCAGCGATCGGCCTGCTGAACCAGGCGGTACGCGCCGGTGCCCGCGACAGCGACGTGGCAGCGGACGCCATCAAGGAGTTCTCCATCCGGGCCGTGGACGGCTCGGACACCACCAAGGCCGGCTTCAAGGCCCTGGGCCTGTCGGCCACTGACATGGCCACCAAGTTCGGCACGGGCGGCAAGGTCGCCACCGCGGCCCTCGACCTCACCCTGGACCGGCTGCGCGCCATCGAGGACCCCATCAAGCGCGAGGCCGCCGCCGTGGCGCTCTTCGGCACCCAGGCGGAAGACCTCGGGGAAGCGCTGTTCGCCATGGACCCGTCGGCGGCGGCATCGGGCCTGGGCAAGGTGGGCGGGGCCGCAAGGCAGGTCGGCGACACCATCCGGGACAACACCAGCACGCGCATCGAGGTGCTGAAACGGCAGCTCACCAGCGTGTTCGGCACGGTGGTGAGCGCGGTCGTGCTGCCCGCCATCGAGGGCACGATCGACGGCGTCCGCTGGCTGGGGGACGTCTTCGCCACGACCGGTGCCTGGTTCAGCAAGTGGGGCGCCTGGCTCATCCCGCTGGGCATCATCATCGGCGGACTGACCATCGCCCTGAACGCGAACGCCATCGCCACCGGCATCGCCATGGGCGTGATGGGCGCCTACTCCCTCGCCGTGCGAGGCGTCGTACTCATCACCCAGGGCTGGGCCGTCGCCCAGGGCCTGCTCAACTCCGTGATGGCGCTCAACCCGTTCGTCCTGGCCGCCATCGCGGTCATCGCCCTCGGCGCGGCCCTGGTCGTCGCCTACAAGAAGTCCGAGCAGTTCCGCGCCATCGTCACGGCCGCCTGGACCGCGATCGCGGCCGGTGCGATGTGGCTGTGGAACACCGTGCTGAGCCCGACTTTCTCGGCCATCAGCATGGGT
Organism: Streptomyces sp.; assembly: GCA_035710365.1. GTDB lineage: Bacteria > Actinomycetota > Actinomycetes > Streptomycetales > Streptomycetaceae > Streptomyces. The sequence continues at coordinate 14,894 of DASTDN010000342.1, forward strand.
GCCCGCATCCTGGCCACGGCCCTCACGGTGGCGGTCGCCCTGCCCGTCATCGCCGCCTTCAAACTGCTGGCCGCCGTGGGCATGTGGCTGTGGAATGCCGGGCTGGGCCCCGCCTTCCGCGGCATCGGCGCCGCCGGCATATGGCTGTGGCAGACAGCGCTACAGCCAGCGCTGCACGGGATCGGCGCCGCGGCACTGTGGCTGTACGCCCACGCGATCCGGCCGCTGGAGACCGGAGGGGAGGCGGCCCTGCGCCTGCTCGGGGCGACCGGCACATGGCTGTGGAAAAACGCCCTCAGCCCCGCCTTCCGCGGCATCGGCGCCGCGGCACTGTGGCTGTACGAGAAGGGGCTCAAGCCGCCCATCGACGCGGGCAAGCGGGCTGCGCGCGCGCTGGGCGC
>DASTDN010000343.1:0-2239 GCA_035710365.1 Streptomyces sp.
CACGCTCGAGGCCGGGAAGAACTTCCACACCCACAAGGGTTCCTTCCCCCACGACGAACTGATCGGCGCTCCCGAGGGCAGCGTTGTCCGCACCACCGGGAACGTCGCCTACCTCGCGCTGCGCCCCCTGCTCCCCGACTACGTCCTGTCCATGCCCCGCGGGGCAGCCGTCGTCTACCCCAAGGACGCGGGGCAGATCCTCGCCTTCGCCGACATCTTCCCCGGCGCACGCGTCGTGGAGGCGGGCGTGGGCTCCGGCTCGCTCAGCAGCTTCCTGCTGCGCGCCATCGGCGACCAGGGCATGCTGCACAGCTACGAGCGCCGCGAGGACTTCGCCGACATCGCCCGCCAGAACGTGGAGCGCTACTTCGGCGGCCCGCACCCCGCCTGGCAGCTCACCGTCGGCGACCTCCAGGACAACCTGTCCGACACCGATGTCGACCGCGTCATCCTCGACATGCTCGCGCCCTGGGAGTGCCTGGAGGCCGTCTCCAAGGCGCTCGTGCCGGGCGGCATCCTGTGCTGCTACGTCGCGACCACCACCCAGCTCGCCCGGACCGTCGAGTCCATCCGTGAGATCGGCTGCTTCAACGAGCCGACCTCCTGGGAGACGATGATCCGCAACTGGCACATCGAGGGCCTGGCGGTCCGCCCGGACCACCGGATGATCGGCCACACCGGCTTCCTCCTCACCGCCCGCCGTCTCGCCGACGGGGTCGAGCCGCCCATGCGCCGCCGCCGCCCCGCCAAGGGTGCCTACGGCGAGGACTACGCCGGCCCCAACGCCGACGGAGGCTCCGGCCGCTAGCCGGTCCGCCCGCACCCCGCACAACGAATCGGCGCCGTGCCCCAGTTCCCGCAAGTCCCACGGAACTCGGCCACGGCGCCGCTTCGTTGACCGGCACCCGACGCAGCACCCGACGCAGCACCCGACGCAGCACCCGACGCCGGTGACTCGACACAGCCCCGGCGCCACAGAGCACCCGGCCCGTCCCGGCGCGAACCACCCCGCCGAAAGGTTTCCACCTGGGACGCGCGCACCCCCGCCGTTCCCCCGCGGTGTGACGTGTGGCACCATGCAGGCCACCCCCACCGGCACAGCCCTCACAGGAGACACTCCTCGTGCAGCAATCCGCCGTCCCGGAACTCGCCCACGCCCGCACGAGCCCCATGCACTGGCTCGCCACCGCCACGGCCGTCGCGGGTGTGGTCGCCCTGTCGTCCGTCCTGCAGCCCGGCCCGGCCACCGCGGCCCCGCCGGCCGCCGCCCCGCAGTCCAGGAGCGCCCCGGCGGACGCCCCCGCGCCCGACCCGGCCGCCGTCGACTTCCCGCTGGAGTGCGGAGCGGTCAAGGCGGTGGTGGTGCGCAGGGCATCCGGCGATCTCGACGGGGACGGCAGGCCCGAGACGGTGGCCGCGGTCCACTGCGACGCCCCCATGGGCACGCCGCCCGACGGCCTGTACGTCCTCACCCGGGGTGCCGGACCCGCCGAACCGCGCGTGGTCGCCACCCTCGTCGACCCCAAGGACCGCCAGACGGTTTCCGACCTCGCCGTACGTGAGGGCGCGGTGCGGGCCACGATCCTCGGCTACTCGACCCCCGACGTGCCCAGTTGCTGCCCCGACCTCAAGGACTCGGTGAAGTGGCAGTGGGAGAACGGCGCGTTCGTCCGGTCCACGCCCGCGGGCACGCGCAGCGTCTGATCCGGGGCTCCGGCCGAAACGTTGAGAATGAGACAGGTGTGACGGCGTGTGCCGGATGCGTCACACCACGTCGGGTCCGAAGACCTCGACCTTGTCCGAAACCCGGCGCACGTGGATGCACTCGCCCGGACACTCCTTCGCCGAGTCCACGACGTCCGAGAGAAGCGGCAACGGCACCGGCGTTGTCGCGCCCGCGGTCTGCAACAGCTCGTCCCCGGCGTCCTTCACGTACGCCAGACCGTCGATGTCCAGCTCGAACACCTCGGGCGCGTACTGCACACAGATGCCGTCGCCGGTACAGAGATCCTGATCGATCCAGACCTCCAGTTCCTCGCCGTCGACCGCGGCCTCCTGCTGCACGCTGATGACTCCTGCCGTTTGAGGGCCGCGCCGGGCGGGAATCCGGCCAGCTCCGAAGGGTGTTGAGTGTCTCGACCCTACCCCCGGCTGCTTTCCTCTCACGTTCCGTGGGTATCCCCCCTCCGTGAGGGAGAGCGCAAGGGTGAAGATCGGACACACCCCGACCGTCTTTGTG
>DASTDN010000344.1:0-2165 GCA_035710365.1 Streptomyces sp.
GACTCGATCGACACGGGCAACGCCATGCGCGACGGCCACCTGAAGTCGTCCGACTTCCTGGACGTCGAGCGCCACCCGGAGATCAGGTTCGTCTCGACGGGCCTGACCCCGGCCGCAGGGACCGACCGCTGGACGGTGCACGGCGAACTCGGCCTGCGCGGCGTCGTACGCCCCGTCGACCTCGACCTCGTCCACCTCGGCACCGGCGCCGACCCGTGGGGCGGCACGCGCGCCGCCTTCCGGGCGACGACCCGGCTGCGGCGCGAGGACTTCGCGATGAACTACAACCAGGTCGTGCAGGCCGGCGTCGCCGCCATCGGGACGACGCTGCGCGTGGAACTGGACATCCAGGCGGTACGGGGGACGTCCCTGCCGGCCGGATGACCGGTGGGCCGGGCCCCCACGGGGTCACTGGTGCCCGGGACGGGCACGGGCGCCGGTGGTTCTCGCCACCAGTTGCTCGCACAGGTCGCGGAGCTTGACGTTGCGGTCCTGGGAGACGCGACGCAGCCGGTCCATGGCGCAGCGGGCGTCGACGCCCTCGCGTGCCATCAGGATGCCGATGGCCTGGTCGATGACGCTGCGGGAGAGCAGCGCGGTGCGCACGTCGGACGCCGAGGCGCGGCGCCGCTCGACGCGCAGGGCGACGTTCACGGCGTCCGTGGCGCGGGCCGCGAAGGTGCGGGCCCGCTCCCGGCCCGCGCCAAGCGCGCCGGGCCGCACGCTGTAGAAGTTGACCGCGGCCCCCGCGCCGCCCGCCTCCTCCCGTCCGCCCTCCACGTCGAGCGGCAGCGCCAGCACGCAGCGCACCCCGGCCGACAGGGCGTACTCGGTGTACGTGGACCAGCGGGTCTCCGCCCTCAGATCGGGCGAGTACTGCTCCGCACCGGTCGTGGCGGCGGCCACGCAGGGCCCCGAATCGTTCTCGTACTGCCGCTGGTCGAGGCCGTTCGCCAGGCCGTCGCTGCCCGCGAGGGTGAGCAGCCGGTCGCCTCGGCGCACCGTGATGCTGCACGCGTCGGCGCCGGGCACCGCTTCGACCGCCCGGTCGGTCAGATCGCGCAGCAGCGTGTCGAGGCCGAGACCGCTGCTGCGCGCCACGGCCTGGTCGAGCGTGTCGGACGTCTCGGAAGTCATGGACGTACGGATATCCCGAGAGTCCGCGTTGACGCCGCCGCCGTGACCTTCCGGCCGTTTTCAGGCCGTGCCGATGATGCGGCGGGCGAGGTCGCGCAGTTTCACGTTCTCCCGCTGGGAGGCCCGTACGAGGTTCTCGAAGGCGGCGCCGGCGTCCATGCCGAGGCGTTCCATGAGGATGCCGGTGGCCTGGCCGATCAGGTCCCGGGTGTGCATGGCCTCGGTGAGCTGTTCGCGTACGGTCGCCGAGTCGAGGGCGATGCTGACGTGGGCGGTGAACAGCCGGCCGACGCGGGTCGCCGCGTCGTCGAACGCCCGGGGGCTTCGCGCGTAGGCCGTGAGCACCGTCAGCCGCCGGCGGTCGGCGCGCAGCCGCAGCGACAGCGCGGAGCGCAGGCCCAGACCGGCCAGCAGCCGTCCGGCGGTGTCGGCGGCGCTGTCCTCGACGCGCCGCACGGGCGTGGTCCACAGGTCGTCGAGGTGCGAGCCGTGTCCCTCCGCGGACTGCCCGGCCTCGGCCGAGCGCACCACCTCGTCGGTCCAGGCCAGCGACCGGTGGGGGCCGCCGCGCTCGACGACGCTGACCCCGGCGTGCTCGGCGCCCGGCATCAGCCGCACCGCGAGGCGCACCGCGGCGTGCAACGTGCCGTGCTGGGTACCGGGTTCGTGCAGTTGCCGGGCCGCGGCGGTGAGGACCTCCGCGAGGTCGCGGCCGGCCGGGCCGTCGGGACCGGTCTCGGGGTCGTCGGGGCCGTCGCCCCCGGAAAACGGCACATCGGAAAACTCGTACGCAGTCACCACGAACCTCTTCGGCGTGCACGGCCGTAACAGCCATGCGCAGGAGAGCTCCGCAGCACATTCCCGACTGCGAGCACACAGGACGGACAGCACTTTAACCGCTGCGCCCGGTGCGGGGCGCGGCCCCCGGGCGCTTCCGAACTCCCCCGTCGACGTGGTGCAATGAGGCCGACGGGTCAGGAAGTGGCCTTACCGCGAACCGTACGACGGTCTGCCAGGTGAGGTGCCGG
>DASTDN010000345.1:0-4292 GCA_035710365.1 Streptomyces sp.
GATCGCCCTCCAGGCGCTGCGCCACGGCGACGTCCTGATCGTGGACGGCGGCGGCACCGGCGAGTACGCCTGCCTGGCCGGCCGGGACGGTGTCCTGGGCGTGGAACTCGGCCTCGAAGGGGCGCTGGAGCGCCTGGAGTGGGCGGCGCGGGAGACGGAGCGGCGGCTGATCGCCGCCAACCGCGCCCGCCAGGCGGGCGCGCCGCCGCCGGAGGACACCGGGCGGCCCCTGTGGATCATCCTGGACCGGCCGACCGCGTTCACGCACCTCGCCGCGGCGGACGGCGGCCGGGACCCCCAGTCGCTGCTGCCGGTCCCGCTGCGGCACGGCCGCGCCGCCAACGTCACCGTGGTCGTCGCCGACCAGCTCGACGGCACGGAGACACTCGGCGAGGCCGTACTGCAGCACACACGCGCGCGTGTCGTCCTCGGCCCGGCGGCCCCCGAGCAACTGACGGCCGTCCTCGGCATCCCGCCGGAGACCACGCAGGTCCCGCAGCTCCCGCCCGGCCGGGGCTACGCCCGGCTCGGCACGGGCCCCGTGCACCGCCTCCAGGTCCCGGCCACCCCGGACCCGTACGACGAGACGACGAGCGAGACCCACCGCCGCGCGGTCCTCGCCCTGCTCCCGCCCCGCACGACCCCGGCGGACGCGACGAACGCGGCAGACCCGGTGGACGCGACCCGTACGGCCGACACGGCCGACACGGCGGGTGCGCCCGGCTCGGCCGACGCGACAAGCGCGGCGGCGACCGAAACGGTGCCGGTACCGACCGGCGCGGCACCCGACCGGGTCCTGGTGCCGGAGGGCTCGGCGGCGCGGCCGGTGCCCGTCCTGGAGCCGCAACCGGTGCCCGTCCTGGAGCCGCTACGGGAGACCCTCCCGGCGCCCGTCCCGCAACCGGAAGCCACGTTCCGGCCGGAGGCGGTGGCCTCGGAGCCCACCTGAACCGGGCCCCCGGGAAGAGCACCGCCCGCCCCAGGGAGCCACCGCCCCGGCCACCCACCCCCAGGGAGCCGCACCCCTGACCGCCCCTACGCCACGAACGTCCGGGGCGGTTCCGTCCCCGCCGTGCCCCCGTTCTCCACTACGCGGGCCGCCGCCGCGAGCCGTACCGCCGCCTCCTCGGCGACCGCGCCGCCGACCGTGAACGGCAGGCGCACATACCCCTCGAACGCGCCGTCGACGCCGAAGCGCGGCCCGGACGGCACGCGCACGCCGACGCGTTCGCCCGCCTCGGCGAGCCGCGAGCCGGACAGGCCGCCCGCCCGCACCCACAGGGTGAGCCCGCCCCGGGGCACCTCGAACTCCCAGCCGGGCAGTTCGCGCCGGACGGCGGCGACCAGCGCGTCCCGGTTCTCGCGGGCCTGGCGGCGCCGCACCTCCACCGCCCGCGCCCAGCCTCCGGTGCTGAACAGCCAGTGCACGGCCAACTGCTCCAGTACGGGCGTGCCCAGGTCGGCGTAGGCACGCGCGGCGACCAGGCTGCGGATCACCTCGGGTGCGGCCCGCACCCAGCCGATGCGCATGCCCGCCCAGAACGCCTTGCTGGCCGAACCGACCGTGATCACCGTGGACCCGGCGGGGTCGAACCCGCACACCGGACGCGGCATGGCCGAGCCGTCACGGCGCCCGCCCCCCAGCTCCTCCTCCAGCCACAGCTCGCTCATCGTCTCGTCGGCGACGATCACCGTGCCCGCCGACCGCGCGGCCTCCACCAGTTCCCGCCGCTGCTCCTCCCCGACCAGGGCGCCGGTGGGGTTGTGGAAGTCGGCGACCACGTAGGCCAGCCGGGGCGCGGCCTCCCGCAGCACCTGCCGCCAGCGGTCCGTGTCCCAGCCGCCGAGCGCCTCGGCCATCGCGACGGGCACCAGCCGGGCGCCCGCCTCCCGCATGAGCTGGAGGATGTTCGCGTACGACGGCGACTCGACGGCGACGCGTTCGCCGCGCGGCGCGAAGAGGTGGATGATCGCGTCGATCGCGCCCATCGCGCCGGTCGTCACCATGATCTGCTCGGGCATGGTGGGGATGCCGCGGGCGGTGTACCGCTCGGCGATCGTCGCGCGCAGCGCGGGCAGCCCGGCGGGATAGTCGCCGTGGGTGTGCGCGTACGGCGGCAGTTCCTCCAGGGCACCCCGCACGGCCCGGGTCAGCCACGGCTCGGGCGCGGGCAGCGAGGCGCAGCCCAGGTCGATCATGGAGCCGAGGGCCTCCGGGGGCAGGGGTTCCAGCCCGCGCGCGGGCAGCGGGTTTCCGGCCGGGACGGCGGTCCAGCTTCCCGCGCCGCGCCGGGACTCCAGGAAGCCCTCGGTGCGCAGCGCCTCGTAGGCGGCGGCGACGGTGGTGCGGCTGAGAGACAGGGCGGCGGCCAGTTCGCGCTCGGCGGGCAGCCGCGCGGCGACCGGAACACGGCCCTCCAGTACCAGCAGCCGGATGCCGTCGGCGAGCGCCCGGTAGGCGGGCGGGCGGCGGGTGCCCGGTCCGGCGGGACGGTCCTGCTGCGAGCCGAGCAGCCGGGCGAGCTGCGCCGCCCCCATTGCCGAGGTCCACTGAGCCACGTAAATCAGTCCACCTTTCCCGGATTGGCCATGGCTGGCCTCTCCTTCCAGGCCACAGGGTGACATGTGGCAGGCCACTACCACCACCTCAGGGGGACACATGCTGTTCGTACGACGCTCGGGACGGCCCGGGTTCTCGGCGCCTCCCGCCCCGCGCCACCTCACCCGGCGTCTGCTCCAGCTCTACGGCGGTCTCGCCCTGTACGGCATCAGCTCGGCGATGCTGGTGCGCTCCGGGCTCGGTCTGGAGCCGTGGAACGTGCTGCACCAGGGCCTGGCCCGCCAGACGGGCCTGTCGATGGGGGTGGTGCTGACGCTCGTGGGCGCCGCGGTGCTGCTGTTGTGGATACCGCTGCGCCAGCGGCCGGGCCTCGGCACGGTCTCCAACGTCCTGGTGATCGGGGCCGCGATGGACGCCACGCTGGCCGTGCTGCCGGACGCCCACGGCCTGCCCGCGCGCGTCGCGCTGCTGGTCACGGGCATCGTCCTGAACGGCGCGGCGACCGGCCTGTACATCGCGGCGCGGTTCGGCCCGGGCCCCCGCGACGGCCTGATGACGGGCCTGAACCGGCGTACGGGGCTGTCGGTGCGCCTGGTGCGCACGGCGGTGGAGATCACGGTCGTGGTCACCGGCTTCGCCCTCGGCGGCACCGTCGGCGCCGGCACCCTGCTGTACGCGCTGACGATCGGCCCGCTGGCCCAGGTGTTCCTGCGCGTGTTCGCCGTCCCGTCGGAACCGGCGGGCAGCACGGTCGTCGCCTCGGGGCAACCCGGGCGCGCGATACTTCCCGGGTGACTCCACGCCCGCCGATACGCCACCCCTACCTCGACCATCCCGGCCCCATCCCGTTCGCCCACCGGGGCGGCGCGGCGGACGGCCTGGAGAACACGGCCCGGCAGTTCCGCAACGCCGTGGAGCTGGGCTACCGCTACCTGGAGACCGATGTGCACGCCACCCGGGACGGCCGGCTCGTCGCCTTCCACGACGCGACGCTGGACCGGGTCACGGACGGCGCGGGCCGCATCGCCGAGCTGCCGTGGGCCGAGGTGAGCCGGGCCCGGGTGGCGGGCGAGGAACCGGTGCCCCTGTTCGAGGAGCTGCTGGAGATGTTCCCCGGCGCGCGGTGGAACGTCGACGTGAAGGCGGAGGCGGCCCTCCTCCCGCTGCTGGACCTCCTCGCCCGCACCGGCGCCTGGGACCGGGTGTGCGTGGGGTCCTTCTCCGAGGCGCGCGTGGCGCGGGCGCGGCGGCTGGCCGGCCCGCGCCTGGCCACCTCGTACGGCACCCGCGGCGTCCTGGGCCTGCGGCTGCGCTCCTGGGGGCTCCCGGTCGCGCCGCGCCCCTCGGCCGTCGCCGCGCAGGTGCCCGAGACGCAGTCGGGCATCCCCGTGACGGACGCCCGTTTCGTACGCTCCGCACACGCGCGTGGACTGCACGTACACGTCTGGACGGTCAACGATCCCGATCGCATCCACCGGCTCCTGGACCTGGGCGTCGATGGCATCATGACCGATCACATCGACACGTTGCGCAAGGTCATGGAGGACCGCGGCGTCTGGGCCTGAGCCCTCCGCCCCACTCCGCGCGCGGCACTTTCACGGGGAAGCGAGGGCACGGGTGCACACCGACACCGTGCGGGCAGAGGCGGCCGACGAGCTCTCCGCCCGGCGGCGCGAACAGCGCGGCTGGTACTTCTACGACTGGGCGTGCTCCGTCTACTCGACGAGCGTGC
>DASTDN010000346.1:0-6342 GCA_035710365.1 Streptomyces sp.
CGGCTCGCCGGTCGGGCTGCTCGGGCAGCGGCACGACCGTGGTCGCGTCCAGTTCGGGCGCGGCGGGCCCGTGGATGACCTCGTTGAGCATCGCCCGCGCGCCCGCGTCGTCGAGCCGCTCGGCCGCGTCCTTGTTGAGCAGGCCGTGGATGACGTCCCGCAGCGGGCCCGCGTTCTTCGGCTCCTCCAGCGGCTCGGTCATCACCGCCGTCAGCGTCGCGATCGCGGATCCCCTGTCGTACGGCGGCCCGCCCTCCACCGCCGCGTACAGCAGTCCGCCGAGCGACCACAGGTCGGCCGCCGGGCCCGGCTTGTGCCCGCGGGCGCGCTCCGGGGAGATGTAGGAGGGGGCGCCGACGAGCATGCCGGTCGAGGTGATGGACGGGTCGCCCTCGACCTGTGCGATGCCGAAGTCGGTGAGCACGACCCGGCCGTCGTCGGCGATCAGCACGTTCGACGGCTTCACGTCGCGGTGCAGGATGCCCTCGCGGTGCGCCGAGCGCAGGACGTCCAGGACGGCGAGGCCCACCTCGGCGGCACGCCGGGGCTCCAGCAGGCCGTCCTCCCGGATGACCTCGGCGAGCGACTTGCCCTCGACCAGCTCCATCACGATCCACGGCCGGTCGTCCTCCTGGACGACGTCGAAGACCGTCACCGCGCTGGTGTTGCGGATGCGGGCGATCGCCTTGGCCTCGCGCAGCGTCCGCGTGACCAGGCGCCGCTTCTCCTCCTCGTCGATGCTCGACGGGAACCGCAGCTCCTTGACGGCGACCGTCCGCCCCAGGGTCTCGTCCTCGGCACGCCACACCGTCCCCATGCCACCGCGGCCGAGCACGTCTCCCAGCCGGTACCGCCCGGCGAGGAGAGGTGCGCTCTCGTCCTGACGGGATGTCCCCGCCCGCTCCGCCTCCGACATGCGTCCCCTCATGCAACCCGCCCTGACAGAGATTTCATTGTCTCTCACCCGGCAAGTGGCGGGCGCCCAGGGTGCCCGTGGCCCCCGCGCGGGTGCCACGCGGCCGGGAGCCGTATGGAACCCTCCATTCCACCGCCTGCGCGACGGACCACGACAAGGGAGGACCGCGATGCGGCAGCTTCGGACGATCCTGGCCCTTCCGCTGGCCGCGCTCCTGCTCGCCCTGGCCCCGTCCGACAGGCCGGCCCTCACCGCCCCGCCCGCGCGGACGGTCCTGGCGCTGCTGGTGTCCGAGGGCGGAGCGCCCGCCGCCGCCCTCCTCGCCCTGTCGGGGAGCGGGACCCGCTACGCCGAGTCGGGGCCCGGCATCTCCCGCGCCGACCACTTCCGCGCCGGCAGCGTCACGAAGACCTTCCTCGCCACCGTGGTCCTGCAACTGGCCGCCGAGCACCGGCTGTCGCTGTCCGACACGGTGGAGCGGCACCTGCCCGGCCTGGTGCGCGGCGCGGGCAACGACGGCCGCGCGCTGACCCTGCGCTCGCTGCTCACCCACACCAGCGGCCTGTACGACTTCGTCGCGGAGACCGGCGGCACCCGTCCCGTGACGCCCCGTCAGGCTCTGCGCATCGCCCTCACCCACCCCCCGGCCGCCGTCGGCCGCTACGCCTACTCGAACACCAACTACGTCCTGCTCGGTCTCGTCGTCGAGCGGGTCACCGGCCGCTCGTACGCCGCCGAGGCCGGACGGCGCCTCATCGCTCCGCTGGGCCTGGCGGGCACCTCCTTCCCCGGCTCCCGTGCCACGCTGCCCGTGCCGCACGGCCGCGCCTACGCCGAGGACGGGACCGACGTCACCCGGCTCGACCCGCGGGTGGCGGGCGCCGCGGGCGAGATGGTGACGACGCTCGCCGACCTGGACCGCTTCTACTCGGCCCTGCTCGGCGGCGAACTGCTGCCCCCGCGCCGGCTGCGCGAGATGCTCGCCACCCGCACCGCACACGGCTCGTACGGCATGGGCCTGTTCCCCGTGGACCTGTCGTGCGGTATCAGGGTGTGGGGGCACAACGGCCGCATGCCCGGCAGCTACGTGCGCACCGCGGCCACCGTGGACGGGCGCCATGTCCTCACCTTCCGGGTGAACACGACGGCGATCGCGGATCCCGGCCTCGAACCGCGCCTGCTCGCCGCCGAGTTCTGCCCTCGCCATCAGTGAAACGAGCGGACCTCGAACAGAGATCCCCATAGTCGTCACCCGTTCAGGTGACTTCGGCGGCGGGGGGCGGCCTCCGGGCGCGGAGTACGGCCCTCACCGCTCACGCCTCCCCCTCACAGCGGCACGATGTCCGGCGCCCCCAGCCGGGCCGCGTCCGCCGTCAGGTCGTCCGGCTGGCGCTGCGACTCCCGCTCGGCCTCCACCCGCTTCTCGTAGTGCTCGACCTCGCGCTCGATCTGGCCCTCGTCCCAGCCCAGCACCGGCGCCATCAGCCGCGCGGCCTCGCGGGCGGTGCGCGTGCCCCGGTCGAAGGTCTCGATCGATATCCGCGTACGCCGGGTCATCACGTCGTCCAGGTGACGGGCGCCCTCGTGCGAGGCGGCGTAGACGACCTCGGCGCGTAGGTAGTCGTCGGCGGCGGGCAGCGGCTCGCCCAGGGAGGGGTCCTCGGCGATGAGGTCGAGCAGCTCCTCGGTCAGCGAGCCGTACCGATTCAGCAGGTGCTCCACTCGCACCACGTGGAGTCCGGTGCGTGCCGCGATCCGCGCTCGCGCGTTCCACAGCGCCAGATAGCCCTCGGCACCCAGCAGCGGGATGTCCTCGGTGACGCATTCGGCGACGCGCATGTCGAGCCCGTGCACCGCCTCGTCCACCGCGTCCTTGGCCATCACCCGGTAGGTCGTGTACTTGCCGCCCGCGACGACGACCAGCCCCGGCGCGGGGTGCGCCACCGTGTGCTCGCGGGACAGCTTGCTGGTGGCCTCGGACTCGCCGGCCAGCAGGGGCCGCAGGCCCGCGTACACACCCTGGACGTCGTCCCTGGTCAACGGCACCGCCAGCACCGAGTTGACATGCTCCAGCAGATAGTCGATGTCCGCGCTGGAGGCGGCCGGGTGCGCCTTGTCGAGGTCCCAGCCGGTGTCGGTCGTACCGACGATCCAGTGCCGGCCCCACGGGATGACGAACAGCACGGACTTCTCGGTGCGCAGGATCAGACCCGTGGAGGAGCTGATGCGGTCCCGGGGCACGACCAGGTGGATGCCCTTGGAGGCCCGCACATGGAACTGGCCGCGCTCCCCGACCATCGCCTGCGTGTCGTCGGTCCACACACCCGTGGCGTTGACGACCTGCTTGGCCCGGATCTCGTACTCGCCGCCCGCCTCCACGTCCTGCACGCGCGCGCCGACGACCCGGCCGCCCTCGCGCAGGAACCCGGTCACCCGCGCGCGGTTCGCGGCGTGCGCGCCGTACGCGACGGCCGTGCGCACCAGGGTCGCCACATAGCGGGCGTCGTCCATCTGGGCGTCGTAGTACTGCAACGCCCCGACCAGCGCGTCCTTCTTCAGGCAGGGCGCCACGCGCAGGGCGCGCCGACGGCTCAGGTGCCGGTGCAGAGGCAGCCCGCGGCCGTGCCCGCGCGCCATCGACATCACGTCGTACAGCGCGACGCCCGAACCCGCGTACAGCCGCTCCCAGCCCTTGTGCTCCAGCGGGTAGAGGAACGGCACCGGCTTCACCAGGTGCGGGGCGATCCGCTCCAGGAGCAGGCCGCGCTCCTTCAGCGCCTCCCGCACGAGCGAGAAGTCGAGCATCTCCAGATAGCGCAGGCCACCGTGGATGAGCTTGCTGGACCGGCTGGAGGTGCCCGACGCCCAGTCGCGCGCCTCGACCAGTCCCGTGGACAGGCCGCGGGTCACGGCGTCGAGGGCGGTGCCCGCGCCGACCACGCCTGCGCCCACGACCAGCACGTCCAGCTCGCGCTCGGCCATGGCCGCGAGTGACCCGGCACGCTGTGCCGGTCCCAGTGTCGCTGTCCTCACCGCTGCCTCCCGCTCGTCAGTCGCGTAGGCCGCACCCGTCGGGCGAAGCCCGGTCCCTCACCCTCATGCCCACATTCTGAACGGCTAGCGCGGCCTCAGCCACCACGCACCCCGCCCTGTGGACAACCCGCTCCGGGAACTTCCGGCGAGACTCGGCCCCACCAATCCCGCATAACGGTCATATTTACTCCTAGTCTGACATTGCGCTCGCCCGACCAGTCCACAGGGCTTGCGCACCTGCCCCGCCCCGGCTATTGGGAAGGACGGCCCACGCCATGCCCGCAGATCTCGCCGTCGTCGGACTCGGCCCGTACGGCCTGCCCCTGGCCAAGGCCGCCGTCGCCGCCGGCATCCCCACCCTCGGCTACCGCACCGGCCCGGAGTCCGGCTCCCTCAGCCCCGCCGAGCTGCGCAGGATGCTCGCGAGCGGCTTCCGCACCGCCGCGAGCCCGGCCGAGCTGGGCCGGGTCCGCACCGCCGTCATCTGCGCGCCCACCCCCCGCGGGCCGGACGGCGGCCCCGACCTCGGCCAGGTGGAGGCCGCCGCCCGCACCCTCGCCGGCCACATGCGCCCGCACACCACCGTGATCCTGGAGTCCCCCGTCCCTCCGGGCACCACCGAGACCTTCCTGCGCGAGCTCCTCGAAGAGGGCTCCGGGCTGCGCGCCGGACGCGACTTCCACCTCGCCCACTCCCCCAGCCGCGTCGACCCCGGCAACCGCGACTTCACGCCCGCCAACACCCCCAAGGTCATCGGAGGCCTCACGCCCGCGTGCACCGAATCGGCCGCCGCGTTCTACGGCCGGCTCACCGACAAGGTCGTACGGGCGCGTGGTCCGCGGGAGGCCGAGACGGTCCAGCTCCTGGAGACCAATTTCCGCCACGTCAACATCGCCCTGGTCAACGAGATGGCCGTGCTCTGCCACGACCTCGGCGTCGACCTGTGGGACGTCGTCCGCTGCGCCGAGACCAAGCCGTTCGGTTTCCAGGCGTTCCGCCCCGGCCCCGGCGTCGGCGGCCACGCGGTCCCCCAGGACCTCGCCGGACACGCCGCACGCCCCCTGCGCCTGGTCGAGCTGGCCCAGCAGGTCAACGACCGGATGCCCCGCTACGTCGTACGGCGCGCCGCAGCCCTCCTCAACGAGCACGGCAAGTCCGCCCGCGGTGCGCGCGTGCTGCTCCTCGGCATCACCTACAAGGCCGACCTGGCCGACCGGCAGGCCACCCCGGCCCACGAGATCGCGATCCGGCTGCGGGAACTGGGCGCGCACCTCAGCTACCACGACCCGCACGTCCCGTCCTGGCACGTCCTGGACCGCCCCGTGCCGCGCGCCGACTTCCTCTACGAGGCGGCGGCCGACGCCGACCTCACGATCCTCCTCCAGCAGCACCGCACGTACGACCTCCAGGGCCTGTCGGTGAAGGCCCAGCTCCTGCTGGACACGCGCGGGGCGACCCCCACGGGGTCCGCGTACCGGCTGTGAGACGGCCCGCGCCGCCCGCGTCCCCGAGCCACGCACGGCCCGCGCCGCCGGCCGCCGCGCCCCGGGGGCGGAAGGGCCCGGACCGCACGGTCCGGGCCCTTCCCGTACGCCCCGCACCCGGGCGGGGCGCGGCGTCACCGCTTGTGCTGCGCGTCCGCCACCGTCACCTCGACCCGCTGGAACTCCTTCAGCTCGCTGTAGCCGGTCGTGGCCATGGCGCGGCGCAGGGCGCCGAAGAGGTTCATCGAACCGTCCGGGGTGTGGGACGGGCCGGTGAGGATCTCCTCCAGTGTGCCGACCGTGCCGAGGTCGACCTTCTTGCCGCGCGGCAGCTCCTCGTTGACCGCCTCCATGCCCCAGTGGTGGCCCCTGCCCGGGGCGTCCGTGGCGCGGGCGAGCGGGGAGCCCATCATCACCGAGTCGGCGCCGCAGGCGATCGCCTTGGGCAGGTCGCCGGACCAGCCGACGCCGCCGTCCGCGATGACGTGCACGTACCGGCCGCCGGACTCGTCCATGTAGTCGCGCCGGGCGGCGGCCACGTCCGCGACGGCCGTGGCCATCGGGACCTGGATGCCCAGGACGTTGCGGGTGGTGTGCGCGGCGCCGCCGCCGAAGCCGACCAGCACACCGGCCGCGCCGGTGCGCATCAGGTGCAGGGCCGCGGTGTACGTGGCGCAGCCGCCGACGATCACCGGGACGTCGAGCTCGTAGATGAACTGCTTCAGGTTCAGCGGCTCGTGCGAGGACGAGACGTGCTCCGCCGAGACCGTGGTGCCGCGGATGACGAAGATGTCGACGCCCGCGTCCACGACCGCCTTGGAGAACTGGGCGGTGCGCTGCGGGGAGAGCGCCGCCGCGGTGACCACGCCCGAGTCGCGCACCTCCTTGATGCGCTGCCCGATCAGCTCC
>DASTDN010000347.1:0-5173 GCA_035710365.1 Streptomyces sp.
GCGAACCCACCGAGGAGGAGCCGGTCCGCCTCACCCCCGAGGAACTCGCCGCCCACTTCGAGGGCGAGGTCACCCCGGAGAACCTCGCGTCCGCGATGGAACTCGGCTACCTGGGCACCGACGGCGAGCAGTTCGTCCACATCAGCCGCCGCCTGCTGGAGGTCTCCTCGGCCCTGGTCCGCGAGGGCATCCCCCTCGCGGAGGTCCTCACGGCGGGCCGCCGGGTCCGCGAGCACGCCGACGCCCTCGCCGAACTCTTCGCCCGCCTGATCCTGCGTCACGCGCCGCCGGAGGACCTCCACCGTCTGCGCCCCCTGGCCCGCAGCGTGGTGGAGGCGGAGATGTCCCTCGCACTGGACCGGCGGCTGCGCGGGCGGGGACCGGCGGGGGCGGGCCGCCCTCAGCCCTCGTAGACCACCGTCACCGGCGCGTGGTCCGACCAGCGCTCCGCGTGCGTCGCGGCCCGCTCCACGTATCCCTTCACGGCCCGCGCGGCGAGCCCCGGGGTGGCGCCGTGGTAGTCGATGCGCCATCCGCTGTCGTTGTCGAAGGCCCGCCCCCGGTAGGACCACCACGAATAGGGCCCCTCGACGTCCGGGTGCAGGGCGCGGACGACGTCGACGTAACCCCCGTCGGCGGGGTCGAAGACCCGGTCGAGCCAGGCCCGCTCCTCCGGCAGGAAGCCCGAGCTCTTGGCGTTGGAGCGCCAGTTCTTGAGGTCGGCGGGGCGGTGGGCGATGTTCCAGTCGCCACAGACCAGGACCTCGCGGCCGTCGGCGGCGGCGCGGGCGCGCAGCTCCTTGAGGTGGTCCAGGAAGGCGTCCATGAAGCGGATCTTCTCGTCCTGGCGCGGGGTGCCGACCTCGCCGGACGGCAGGTAGAGGGAGGCGACCGTCACACCCGGCAGGTCGGCTTCCACATAGCGCCCGCTGCCGTCGAACTCCTGCGAGCCGAAGCCGATCCGCACGCGGTCGGGTTCGCGGCGGGTGTAGAGGGAGACCCCGGCCCGGCCCTTCGCGGCGGCGGGGGCGTGGACGACGTGCCAGCCGTCGGGCGCCCGGACGGTCTCGGGCAACTGCTGCGGCTCGGCGCGCACCTCCTGGAGGCAGAGCACGTCGGCGGAGGTGGCGGCGAGCCACTCCACGAAGCCCTTCTTCGCGGCGGCACGCAGCCCGTTCACATTCGCGGAGGTCACAGTCAGCACCCGGGCACGATACCGGCACACTGGACAGGCCCCTGTCCTGGAACAACGCGATTGAATTGATATACGGTGCCCAGCATGAACATACGCCGCGTGGCGTTCGACCACCCCGATGCCGTCAAGCTGAACGACGAGGTACAGGCCGAGTACGCGGCCCGCTACGGCGACGAGGGCGACGCCACCGTGCTCGCCCCCGCCGACTTCGACCCGCCGAACGGCCTCTACCTGATCGCGTACGACGCGTACGACTCCCCCGTCGCCACGGGCGGCTGGCGCGCCCAGGACGAGAGCGACGAGGGCTACCGGGACGGCGACGCCGAACTGAAGCGGATGTTCGTGATCGAGGTGATGCGCGGGCGCGGCCTGGCCCGGCGCATCCTGGCC
Organism: Streptomyces sp.; assembly: GCA_035710365.1. Classification (GTDB taxonomy): domain Bacteria; phylum Actinomycetota; class Actinomycetes; order Streptomycetales; family Streptomycetaceae; genus Streptomyces. The sequence continues at coordinate 1,586 of DASTDN010000347.1, forward strand.
GCCCTGGAGGACGACGCCCGCACGGCCGGCCGCACCCGCATGATCCTGGAGACCGGCACCAAGCAGCCGGAGGCGATAGCCCTCTACACCTCCAGCGGCTACGAACCGTGCGAGAAGTTCGGCTACTACCGCTTCCACGAGGACAGCCGCTGCTTCGCCAAGTCGCTCCGGGCCCCCGCTACAGCCCCTTCAGGAAGTCCAGCAGGACGGCGTTGAAACGGCCGGGCCGCTCCGCCGACGGCAGATGGCCCGCGTCCTCGATCACGCGCAGCACGGCGTGCGGGACGAGCCGGCGGATGTCCTCCGCCTGCGCGAGGGGCGTGTACGCGTCGTCCGCGCCGACGACGACCAGCGTCGGCACGTCGACGGCGGGCAGGCTGTCGCGGTAGTCGGGGCGTTCGGCCCGCCCGCGCAGGGCCGCGGCGGCACCGCGCGGATCGGTGGCGCGCATCATGGCGAGGACCCGTGCGGCGACCTCCGGCAGGGCCGTGACGTTGTAGTCGGCGAGCATCTTGTCGATGACCTCGTCCGCGTAGCCGCCCATGCCTTCGGCGAGCAGCCGGTCGGCGAGGCGGTTGCGGGCCTCCCGGCCCGCGGCGGTTTCGGCGGGCGCGGAGGTGTCGGACAGCACGAGCGCCCGCACCCGCCCCGCGTGGCCCCGGTGGAACTCCATGGCGATCTGCCCGCCCATGGACACGCCGCCCACGACGGCACGCGCGATGCCGAGGTGGCCGAGGAGGGCGGCGAGGTCGTCGGCGAAGCCGGACAGGAACACTTTGCCCGGGGTGACGTCGCTGTCCCCGTAGCCGCGCAGATCGGGCAGCACCACCCGGAACCCCGCCTCCACCAGCGCCTCCGCCTGCGGCGCCCACAGGCTGCGGTTGAACGGATGACCGTGGATCAGCAGGACCGGCGGGCCGTCCCGGGGGCCGAGGTCGTCGTAGTGGAGCGTGACACCGTTCACGGTCGTACTGCTCATCTCGGCCTGTCCCTCGTGTGCGTGTTGCCGGCGGGCGGTGGCGGGGCGTGCGGCGAATTCCGCGGCCCTTCCGGCAACAACAAAGATCCCGCCCGATCTTCCGATCGGACGGGATCTTTTCAACTGCCTCGGCAGTTGTTGCGGTGGACCTGAGGGGATTCGAACCCCTGGCCCCCTCGATGCGAACGAGGTGCGCTACCGGACTGCGCCACAGGCCCTTGCAACGAGTGGAACTTTAGCACCCCTGTCGGCCTGCTTGGAAATCCGTTCCGGGTGGCCCGGAGGGGGCCGGAGAGAAGCGGACCGGTGGGGCCGCCGGTGCCTACTCGTTGGCCGCGCGCGGCCGGTCACCGTCCTCGTACTGGTCGAACAGGGGGGTGCGGCCCCGCTCGCGGGCCCGGCGGGCGGACGCGGCGCGGCGGGCGTCGCTGCGGCCGTCGGCGTCGGCGTCGCGGTCCTCCGCGGGCGAGTCGGTGCCCTCGGCGGCGGCGCGGCGGGGGGCCGGGGGCTCCGCGGGGGCGGTGGCGGCCTCCGGGTCGGGGGCGTCCCGCCCGTCCCGCCCCTCACGGTCCTGGTCCCGGTCACGGGCGGCGGCGCTGGAGCGGGCCGAGCTCCACGCGTCCGGGCCGGTCAGGTCCACGTCGGCCGTGGCGCGGGGCGCGACCGGTGCGGTGACGTACGTCGGCAGGGGCACCGGCACCGGGTCCCAGCTCTCGCCCCGGCCGGGCAGTGGCTGGCGTTCGCGCTGCTGGTCGACCCACTCGGCGTGGTCGGTCTGCTCGACGAGGGCACGCCGGTCGGCGGCGAGCGCCGACAGGCCGGGGTCGGTCTCCGGGTCGGGGCCCTCGTCCGGTTCGTCGGCGAGGGGCTCGGCGGCCGGGCGGCGGCGCGGCTGGCGGTGCCGCTCGTGCAGCCGCTGCGCGGCGGCCTCGGCGCGGCGGCGGTCCATCTGGTACGTGAAGCGGCGGCGTTCCTGCGAGCGCAGATAGGCGATGTAGCCGCTGAGCAGGACTGCGGGTACGGCGGGCGCCCAGAGGAACGCGAGCCCTCCCACGGCGGCCACGATCGCGCCGAGGGTGAAGGCGAGGAAGAGGACGACCGTGGTGCGGCGGCGCCGCGCCAGGACCTTCGAGCGCCGGGCACGCGCGGCGGCCGCCTGCGCCTGCGGCGACGGCCGCCGGCGGACGCCCGGGACCCGTCCCCGCGGCGAGGCCGTGGCGGCCGGTTCGGACGCCGGGGCGGATCCGCGCTCGTGCGCCGGGCCGGACCCCTGGGGGGACCCGTGGTCGCGCGCCGGGCCCGGGGTCCGGTCCCGTTTGTCCCGGGTGGCCGGTTCGGGGTGCTCGGGGGCGGGCGGGGTGACGGGCGCCTGGGCCTGCGGGCGGGTCCTGGAGACGGCGAAGGCCCGGACGTCCACCGAGTCGGTGACGGCGTCCGGGTCCACGGCGTCGTACTCCACCTCGTCGGTGAAGCGCGCCCGCAGGTCCTTGGCGTACCGGCGCTCCATGGCCGCCCGTCCGGACAGCAGCCGGATGGCGGTACTGAAGCGTTCCGTCGGACGGGCCTCGTTCAGCTCGTCCTGCCTACGGAGCCACATGGGCACCAAGTAGGCGGCCCAGGCCCCGACGATGACTGCGTAGATGAGGCCGCTGCTGCTCACGCCTCACACGGTAGAGGGGTTTGCACGAGGCCATCCGCCAATTGCGTCGGTGTGTCGCACGATCCGGCTGATATTTCGAACATTTTCTGTGAGGCATACGATCAGCCGGCTCGCGGCGGCGCGAATGTGATGTCCGGAGTCCACCCTCCGTCGATCCCGTCCGCCACGGACCCCTTTTTTCGAACGTTTATTCAATTACCCGGGCCGTGGGTGATTTCCGGGTTGTGCGGCTCGTTGCGCGAGCGTGTGCGGTGCCAGCGCCTGAGCAGTCCTTCGGGTACCTCTTCGGCGGTGAGTGCGAAGACGAGGTGGTCGCGCCAGGCTCCGTCGATGTGGAGATATCGCGGACGGAGGCCCTCTTCGCGGAATCCGAGTTTTTCGACGACCCGGCGGCTGGGCGCGTTCTCCGGGCGAATGCAGACCTCGACGCGGTGCAGCCCGACGGTGCGGAAACAGTGGTCGACGGCGAGGGCCACGGCGGTCGGCATCACCCCGCGCCCGGCCACCGACCGGTCCACCCAGTAGCCGACGTGCCCCGAGCACATGGAGCCCCAGGTGATCCCGGCGACCGTGAGCTGGCCGGCCAGCCGGCCCCGGTACTCGATCACGAACGGCAGCATCCGGCCCGCGTTCGCCTCCGAGCGCAGGTGGCGGACCATCTGGCGGTAGGTCGGCCGGTGGGTGTAGGGGCCGCCCGGCGGGGGCGGCGGGACGGTCGCCTCCCACGGGCGCAGCCAGTCCCGGTTGCGCCGGTTGACCTCGCGCCAGGCCCGCTGGTCGCGCAGCTTTATGGGCCTCAGGCGGATGTCTCCGTCCACCAGCTCGGCGGGCCAGGATGCGGTGTTCAGCTCGCACCTCCGGGGGGCCGGGGCGGGTCGGCGGGTCTCGGGCGGCCGCCGGGTGCGTGGCCGTCGGGTGCGTGGCCGTCGGGTGCGTGGCCGTCGGGTGC
>DASTDN010000348.1:0-3201 GCA_035710365.1 Streptomyces sp.
CGGCTCATCCGAGCCTGGTCGACGGCGCTGAGGTGTGTGGTCATGCCCGTGGTCTGCTCCCACAGGCCCCAGGCCAGCGAGACTCCGGGCAGGCCCGAGGCGCGTCGGCTCGCCATCAGTCCGTCCAGGTAGGCGTTGGCGGCGGCGTAGTTGCCCTGCCCGGCGGAGCCCATGAGCGCGGCGGCCGACGAGAACACCACGAACGCCGTCACGTGCAGGTCGCGGGTCAGCTCGTCGAGGTGCCGTACGGCGTCCACTTTCGGCGTGAAGACCCGGGCCAGGCGCTCGGGGGTCAGTGCCCCGATGACTCCGTCGTCCAGGACGCCCGCCGTGTGCACCACTCCGGTGAGGGGGTGTTCCTCGGGGACGGACCGGAGCAGGGCCTCGACCTGGGTTCGGTCGGAGACGTCGCAGGCCGTCACCGAGGCCGTCGCCCCGAGTCGGGCAAGCTCCGCGACCAGCTCCGCCGCACCCTCCGCGTCCGGGCCACGTCGGCTCGCCAGCAGCAGATTCCGTACGCCGTGCCGGGCCGCCAAGTGCCGCGCCACCAACGCGCCGAGCGAGCCGGTACCGCCCGTGACCAGCACCGTTCCCTCCGGGGCGAGTGCCGGCCCGGTATCCGGGGTGTCCGTCCGCGCGTGGCCGAGCCGGGGTGCGTGGAGGGTTTCGCCGCGCAGCGCGAGCTGCGGTTCCCCGCCGGACAGCACCGCCACCGCCGCCGCCAGGACGTCATCCACAGCGGCACCCGCGTCCGCGTCCAACAGCACAATCCGGTCCGGGTTCTCCGCCTGCGCCGCCCGCACCAGACCCCACACCGCCGAACCCGCCGGATCAACCACCACACCGTCGTCACCCGCGGGCACCGCACCCCGGGTCACCACCACCAACCGCGACCCCTCCACCCCGGCCGCCACCAACCACGCCTGCACCACACCCAACACCCGCGACGTCAACGCCAGAACAGCGTCCCCGCCACCCACCGCCTCCAGCACCACCACCGACGGAACGACGCCACTCGCCACCAACGCCTCCACATCCACAGCCGACTCCACCACCCCCCACGACAACGGCCCCGCAGCCCCCGCCACCGCAGGCAACTCGGTCCACTCGACGTGGAACAGGGAGTTCGCCGTCGCCCCGGACGCCGTGGCTGCTCCCGCAGCCCCGAGTTGTCCGGCGGAGACGGGGCGGGAGACCAGCGAGTCGAGGGTGAGGACCGGGGCGCCGGCTTCGTCGGCGGCCCGGAGGGAGACCGCGCCCGCGCCGGCGGACGTGAGCCGGACCCGCAGGGCGGAGGCGCCCGACGCGTGCAGGGAGAGCCCGTTCCACGCGAAGGGCAGCACCGCCTCGCCGGGGGCCTCGGGTTCCTCGGACTTCTCCGGGGCCGGGTGGTCCGTCCCCGTGCCGAACATGCCGGTGTGCAGGGCCGCGTCCAGCAGCGCCGGGTGCAGGGCGAACCTCTGTGCCTCCTCCCGCTGTTCCTCGGGCAGGGCGACCTCCGCGAAGAGTTCCGCACCGCGCCGCCAGACGGCCCGTACGCCCTGGAAGGCAGGGCCGTAGCCGTAGCCGCGTTCGGTCAGGTCGTCGTAGAAGTCGCGGGGGTCGAGGCCGACGGGCTGCGCGCCGGGGGGCGGCCAGGTGGTGAAGCAGTCGTGGCCCGCGTCGCCGGGCGCGGGGTGGGACAGGGGCTCGGGGGTGACGGTGCCGGTCGCGTGCCGGGTCCAGCCGGTGGCACCGGCGTCGGTGTCGGGGCCGGTGTCCTCGCGCAGGGAGTACACCTCCAGCGTGCGGGAGCCGTCGCCGTCCGGGCCGGGGCCGCCCACCGCGACCTGGAGCCGCAGCGCGCCCCGGTCGGGCAGCACCAGCGGCGCCTCGATCACCAGTTCCTCCAGCGTCCCGCACCCGGCCTCGTCCCCGGCGCGCACCGCCAGTTCGACCAGGGCGGTGCCGGGCAGCAGGACCGCGCCGCCGACGCGGTGGTCCGCCAGCCACGGGTGCGTCCGCAGCGACAGCCGGGACGTGAACACCAGCCCGCCGGACTGCGGCAGGTGCACGACCGCGCCCAGCAGGGGATGCCCGGCGGGCGCCTGGCCGAGCGAGGCGGCGTCGGTGGCCGACTCGGCGGGGCGCAGCCAGTAGCGCTGGTGGTCGAAGGCGTACGTCGGCAGGTCCACCGGGGTGTGCGCGGCGGGCTCGGGCAGGGTGCCGGTCCAGTCGACGGGCACTCCCCGCACGAACAGTTCCGCCATCGACGCCAGCAGGGTCTGTGGCTCCGGGCGTCCGTCGCGCAGCGCCGCCACGCACGTCGGTGACAGGGCGGTGCCGGTGGCGGGCGCGGCGGTGACGGTCTCCTCGATCAGGCCGGTGAGGGTGGCGCCGGGGCCCATTTCCACGAACAGGGTGCCGCCGTATGCGGCCGCCGCGGTGATGCCGTCGGCGAAGCGTACGGGGCGGCGTACGTGCTCGGCCCAGTACGCCGGGTCGGCGAGTTCGCCGGGGGCCGCCGGCCTGCCGGTCACGTTCGAGATCACCGGGATCAGCGGCCGGTGCCATGTGATGCCGGACAGTTCCGCCGCGAAGCCCGCCAGCATGGGTTCCATGCGGTGCGAGTGGAACGCGTGCGAGACCGTGAGGCGTTTCGTCTTGTGGCCGCGTTCGCCCAGCAGGCCGGCCGCCGCGACCACCGCGGCCTCCTCGCCGGAGAGCACCACCGAGGACGGGCCGTTGACGGCGGCGATCTCGACGCCCGTGCCCATGCCCATGTCCGTGGCCAGCAGCTCGGTCACCTCCGTCTCCCCGGCGGCGACCGCGACCATCGCCCCGCCGGGGGGCAGTGCCTGCATCAGGCGGGCGCGGGCCGCGACCAGCGTCACCGCGTCCGGCAGGGACAGCGCGCCCGCCGCGTGGGCGGCGGTGATCTCACCGACCGAGTGCCCCAGGACCAGGCCGGGCCGCACACCCCAGGACTCCACCAGCCGGACCAGAGCGCTCTGCACGGCGAACAGGCCGGTCTGTGTGAACACGGTCTGGTCGAGGAGTTCGGCGGCGCGGGGCACCGTGCCGAGCACCACGTCCCGTACGGGGTGGTCCACCCATCCGGCCAGGCAGGCGTCGAGCCGCTCGCACGCCTCGTCGAAGGCCGCCGCGAACACCGGGTACCGGTCGTACAGTTCGCGGCCCATTCCTGTCCGCTGGGAGCCC
>DASTDN010000349.1:0-3198 GCA_035710365.1 Streptomyces sp.
CCCCGAGCGAATCGGGGTTCCTGCCGCCCTTTCGGACGTCGGATTCCTCATTTCGCGCATACCCATGCCAATAAAACGACGGCAGACGCGATGCGACTGTCACCGAGTAGTGGTGGTACTTGCGGAATGGCTGTCCGGGGACCGACCGAGGTCGGCGCTCACGTCGGACAACTCGGAGAACAGTACGGAGCGGCCCTGGGCGTGTCAACTTCACCGGGGTCGACACCCCCGGGGCGTACTTGGGGACGCGTGATGACGCGTGCGTGCGCCCACGTTCTGGAGATCCTCGCGGCCGTCCCGGTGATGGGGAGGGGGCGCTGCGTGGCCCGCGGAGCGGGCGCGCGGGACGGCGTGGTCCGCGGTGGACGCGGTCCGCCAGCGATCAGGCTGCTGCCGGACGCTTCTTCCGGGCCGGAGACCGCGTTGCGCGTCAGCCGGTTGGCGCGGGCCGGCGGCGAGGTGTGGGCGGTGTGCCGGCGCGTCGTGTGACTTCGCCCCCGGCCCGGTACGGGTGTGAGGTCCCGGACACGGGGGCGGACTGCTGTGGGGGCCTCGTCCTCGTCGGCTGCGCTCCGCCGCCGGTCAGCCGTTGCCGGAGGCCAGTTCGCGGCTGCGGTCGCGGGCGGCTTCGAGGGCGGCGATGAGGGCGGCCCGTACGCCGTGGTTCTCCAGTTCACGGATGGCGTTGATGGTGGTGCCCGCGGGGGACGTGACGTTCTCGCGGAGCCTGACCGGGTGTTCGCCGCTGTCACGGAGCATGGTGGCGGCGCCGATCGCGGACTGGACGATCAGGTCGTGGGCCTTGTCGCGGGGCAGGCCCAGCAGGATGCCCGCGTCGGTCATGGCCTCGACCAGGTAGTAGAAGTACGCCGGGCCCGAGCCGGACAGGGCCGTACAGGCGTCCTGCTGCGACTCGGGGACGCGGAGCGTCTGGCCGACGGCGCCGAAGATCTCCTCCGCGTGGGCGAGGTGTTCCGCGGTGGCGTGCCGGCCGGGCGAGATGACGGACATGGCCTCGTCCACGAGTGCGGGCGTGTTCGTCATGACGCGGACCACGGGGGTGCCGGGGGCGAGGCGCTCCTCGAAGAAGGAGGTGGGGATACCGGCCGCGCCGCTGATGATCAGGCGGTCGGCGGGGACGTGCGGGGACAGCTCGTCGAGGAGCGTGCCCATGTCCTGCGGTTTGACGGTGAGGATCAGGGTGTCGGCGGTCTTGGCGGCCTCGGCGTTGCCGACCGGGGTGACACCGTGGCGGGTGCGCAGTTCCTCGGCGCGTTCCGGGCGGCGGGCGGTGACCAGGAGGTCGGCGGGGGCCCAGCCCGCGCGGATCATGCCGCTGAGCAGGGCTTCGCCGATCTTTCCGGTACCGAGGACTGCGACTTTCTGCGTCATGGTGCGGGGGCCCTCCGGGGGTTGCGTCGTCCGCGGCCATCCTCCCACCGGAAGCGGGGGGTCTGCGCGGCTTGTCCGGTGGGCGGGACGTGTCGAGGGCCGGGTGTCCCGGGCGTACCGCCTGTCCCGTGGGGCCGGGTGCCCCGGGGGCGGCGGTGTCCCCGGGAGGCGGGCGCCCGGAGGGAACCGGTGTCCTGGGCGCCCGGGCGGGGTCTCCGGGGCGGATTCCCGGAGGGCGGGGTCCCGGCGTGGCGGGGTCCCGGGCGTGGCGCCGTTCTTGTCGGGGGCGGGGGTCAGGGGGTGCGGCGGCGGAGGGTGGCGGCGCCCAGGCCGAGGACCAGCAGCGCGCAGCCGGCGACGATCAGGACGTCCCGTACGAAGGCCGTCGTCATGTCGGTGTGGCGGAGGACCTCGTTCATGCCGTCGACCGCGTACGACATGGGCAGGGCGTCGGAGAGGACTTCCAGGACGGGGTGCATGTCGTCGCGCGGCGTGAACAGGCCGCAGAGGAGGAGCTGGGGGAAGATCACCGCCGGCATGAACTGCACCGCCTGGAACTCGGAGGCCGCGAAGGCCGAGACGAAGAGGCCGAGGGCCGTACCGAGGAGGGCGTCGAGGAGCGCCACCAGGAGCAGCAGCCAGGGGCTGCTGGTGACGTCGAGGCCCAGGGCCCAGACCGCCAGGCCGGTGGCGAGGACGGACTGGGCGACGGCGATGGCGCCGAAGGCGAGGGCGTAGCCCGCGATGAGGTCGCCCTTGCCGAGGGGGAGGGCGAGGAGGCGTTCGAGGGTGCCCGAGGTGCGTTCGCGCAGGGTCGCGATGGACGTCACCAGGAACATCGTGATCATCGGGAAGATCCCGAGCAGCGAGGCGCCGATGCCGTCGAAGGTGCGGGGGCTGCCGTCGAAGACGTAGCGCAGCAGGACCAGCATCACGCAGGGGACCAGGATCATCAGCGCGATCGTGCGCGGGTCGTGGCGGAGCTGGCGCAGTACGCGGGCGGCTGTGGCGGCGGTGCGGGACGCGTTCAGGGCGCGCGGCGCGGTGGCGGGGCGCGAGGCGCCGGGCGTGGCCGGGGGTGTGGTGGACGGTGTGGTGGTCATCGGGTGCGGTCCTTGTCGCGGCCCGCCGCGGTCGCCTCGTCCACGAGGTGGAGGAAGGCGGCCTCGACGGTGTCGGTGCCGGTACGGGTGCGCAGGGCGTCCGGGGTGTCCTCGGCGAGGATGCCGCCCTCGCGCATGAGCATGAGGCTGTGGCAGCGCTCGGCCTCGTCCATGACGTGGGAGGAGACGAGGAGGGTGGCGCCCCGGTCGGCGGCGATGGTGTGGAAGAGGGCCCACAGGTCGCGGCGCAGGACGGGGTCGAGCCCGACGGTGGGTTCGTCGAGGACGAGCAGTTCGGGGGTGCCCAGGAGGGCCACGGCGAGGGAGACGCGGTTGCGCTGGCCGCCGGAGAGGTTGCCGGCGAGGGCGTCGGCGTGGCTGGTGAGGTCGACGTCGGCGATGGCGCGGGTGACGTTCTCGTGGCGGCGGTCGGCTGCCGCGCGGCCGGGATCGAGGACGGCGGCGAAGTAGGCGAGGTTCTGGCGGACGGTCAGGTCGTCGTACACGGACGGGGCCTGGGTGACGTAGCCGACGCGGGCGCGCAGGGCGGGGTGGCCCGCGGGGTGGCCGAGGACGTCGAGGGTGCCGGTGACCTTGGCCTGCGTGCCGACGACGGCGCGCATCAGGGTGGATTTTCCGCACCCGGAGGGGCCGAGCAGTCCGGTGATCCGGCCGCGGGGGACGGTGAAGTCCAGACCGCGCA
>DASTDN010000350.1:0-10097 GCA_035710365.1 Streptomyces sp.
GCGGACAGCGCGTCGATGGCCTGCTGCACGGCGTGCTCCGTGCGGGTGTCCAGGGCGCTCGTCGCCTCGTCGAGGATGAGAACGGGCGGATCGCGCAGGATGGTCCTGGCGATCGCCAGGCGCTGCTTCTCGCCGCCCGAGAAGCGGTGCCCGCGCTCACCCACGACGGTGTCGTAGCCGTCGGGCAGGGCGGCGATGTGGTCGTGGATCTGGGCCGCCTTCGCCGCCGCGCGCAGTTCGTCGTCCGTGGCGTCCGGCTTGGCGAACCGCAGGTTGTCGGCGACGGAGGCGTGGAAGAGGTACGTCTCCTGCGAGACGACGCCGATCCCCCGGGTGAGGGTGTCGAAGTCGAGGTCGCGCACGTCGACCCCGTCGAGGGTGACCCGGCCGCCCGTCACGTCGTACAGCCGCGGCACGAGGCAGCCGAGGGTGGACTTGCCCGCTCCGGTCGAACCCACCAGGGCGAGGCCGCTGCCCGCGGGCACGGTGATGTCGATGCCGTCGAGGACCGGGGCCTCCTCGGCCTCGTAGCGGAACTCGACGTTCTCGAAGCGGATCTCCCCCTTGATCCGGTCGAGGTGGACGGGGTCCTCGCGTTCGGTGATGTCGACGGGCAGGTCGAGGTACTCGAAGATGCGCTGGAACAGCGCGAGCGAGGTCTGGATCTGCACACCGGTCGCCAGCAGGCTCACGGCCGGGCGGAACAGGCCCTGCTGGAGGGAGACGAAGGCGACGATCGTGCCGATGGACACCTGCGGGCCGCCCAGCTGGAGTGCCATTCCCGCGGTCCAGTAGATGACGGCGGGCATGGCCGCCATGACGACGGTGATCACGGCCATGCGCCAGCGCCCGGCCATGTTCGACCGCACCTCCAGGTCGACCAGTTTCTCGGACTCCTCGCAGAAGGCGCCGGTGAGCGAGTCGGAGCGGCCCATCGTGCGGCCCAGCAGGATGCCGCTCACCGACAGGGACTCGGTGACCGTGGCGGCCATCGCGGCCATCTGGTTCTGCTTGAGCGTGGTGATCTTCCGGCGTTCGTCGCCGACCCTCCTGCTGATCCACACGAACACCGGCAGCAACAGCAGCGAGACCGCCGTCAGCCGCCAGTCGAGGGCGAGCATCGCGACGATCGTGGCGACGACGGTGGTCAGGTTGGAGACGAGGGAGGTCGCCGTGGAGGTGACGGTGGCCTGCATGCCGCCGATGTCGTTGGCGATCCGGGACTGCACCTCACCGGTGCGGGTGCGGGTGAAGAAGGCGAGCGACATGCGCTGGAGGCGGCCGTAGACGGCGGTGCGCAGGTCGTGCATGACGCGCTGGCCGACGGTCGTGGAGATCAGCGTCTGCAGCACACCGAAGACGCTGGTGAGGAGGGCACTGAGGATCATGCCGAGGGCGAGCAGGCTGAGCAGCCCCGTGCGCCCTTCGGGGATCGCGACGTCGAGCGTCTCCTTCAGCAGGAAGGGCGTGGCGACCGACACCAGCGACGCGGCCCCCACCAGCACGCCGACGATCGCGAGACGGCCGCGGTAAGGACGGAACAGCCGCAGGATGCGGCGAACCTGCCGCGGCTGCTCTTCGGAGCCGGGCGACGGGGATGCCGGGCCGGACGGGCTTGGCGGGGCTGACGGATGCCGGGCGAACGCGTGGTCGGGGTGCATGGGCTCCTACGGAGGTGAGGTGTGCGGTGTCGCGACGGTCGGTGGCACGGAGAGGGCGCGGGGACGAGGGCCGGCGGGCCGGGCGGTCTCGGGCTGCCGGTGAGGCTTTCGGCGGGGCGCCGGTGGGCTCCCCGCCGGATGGCCGGGCGGGCGGCCCGCGCACCGCGTGGATCTGCGGTTCGGTGTCGGCAGCGGGTGTGTGTCTGCGGTGAATGTTGTGCGGTGCACCTGCCGTGCGATCCGAGAGGGGATGCGGTGTGGCGCACGGTGCGGCCGCAGCCGTTGCGCGGCGCGGGACGTGGCGGTGGTGACGCTGTTCGGTCGCGGCTCGTGTCGCGGAGCTGTGTGCGACGGCGAGCGGTTTGCGCGCGGAGCGTTTTGTGACGCTTCACGGAGCCTAGCTCATTGTTACCTATACTCACAATGAACAACATCCTGATATGGTCCCGGCATGACCCCCGCCGACTCCGACGGCCCGCTCGCCGAACAACTGCTGCGACTCACCCGCCGGATGCACCGCATCCAGAAGCGGCATTTCCAGCAGGGCGGTCTGGGGGTCACGCCGGCGCAGGCCCGGTTGCTGCGCACGCTGGCGCACTGCCCCGCGCCGCCCCGCATGGCCGACCTCGCCGAGCGTCTGGAAGTGGTCCCCCGGGCGGTGACGACGCTGGTCGACGGACTCGAAGCGAGTGGCAGCGTGCGCAGGATGCCCGACCCGACGAACCGCCGGGTCATCCGGATCGAGCTCACCGACGAGGGACACCGGGCGGTGAGCGAACTGCACGCCGCACGCCGCGCCGCCGCGAAGGAGATCCTCGCGCCGCTCACCCCCGAGCAGCGCGAGGTGCTGGGGGACCTTCTGGACACGCTGGTCGACGGCGCGCCCGAGGAGCACCCGCCTGCCCCCGGCGGAGAACAGCGCACCGGCTGAGCAGGGCACGAGCCCTCAGAGCCTCCACGAAGACGGTTCTGCGGGCAGGGCAGCGGCCCGGGCGCACGGCGGGTGGTCGCCTCCTCGGCCATCCGCACGCCCGCGCCGCCGCGACGGCACTCGCCAGGACGACCACCCGCCCCGCCGACACCATGGCGGCACTGACGGCCACAGGCAGCGCCTCGGGCGACGGCGACAAGCCGCCGCACACGGGCGGCGGTCGGGTCGCCGCCGTCCGAAACCGTCGGACATCGGGATGATTTTCCTCGCCCGTCACCACACCGCCGCGGACCGCCGACCTGCCCGCCAGGCTCCTCCGGGCGCCCCCGCTGCGGGAAAAACCGGTTGCTTCCCACCACCCTGCGACGCGAACCTGTCACGGTTTGCTGTACCCGCACAGCGACTCCCCACCTCCCCTGCCCCGTCACGAGCCACTGGGACGTCATGCAGATCCAAGACCTTCCGTACCCCGACCCGGGCGAACCGGACGCTCGGTCGGGGCCCCGATTCCTGTGGTGGCTCTTCCGGAACCAGTTGGGCGGCCAGAGCAAGTCGACCGCCTGGGGGCTGCTCCACTTCGGTGCCGTATCCGCCCTGCCGTTCTGCGTCGGCCTGGCCGTACAGGCGGTCGTCGACCGCTCCGGCAGCCGTCTCGCGCTGGCAGGCGCCCTGATGGCGCTCGTCTGCGTCGCCAACGCCGTGGGCGACACCTTCCTGCACCGCACCGCCGTCACCAACTGGATCACCGCCGCCGCCCGCGTGCAGCAACTGCTCGCCCGCAAGACCGCACAGCTCGGCTCCGCCCTGACCCGCCGCGTCGCGGCCGGCGAGGTCGTCGCCGTCTCCACCGGGGACGTCGAGAAGATCGGCTGGTTCGTGGAAGCCCTGTCGCGCTTCACCGCGGCGCTGCTCACCATCGTGTTCGTCTGCATCGGACTCCTCGTCTACCAGCCCGCCCTCGGTGTGATCGTCGCCGTGGGCCTGCCCGTCCTCGCCCTCACCGTCCTCCCGCTGCTGCCGCGCGCCACCCAGCGTGCCGACACCCAGCGCGAGAAGGCGGGCCGCGCCACCGAGCTGGCCTCGGACACCGTCGCCGGCCTGCGCGTTCTGCGCGGAATCGGCGGTGAGGAACTCTTCCTCGACCGCTACCGCAGCGCTTCCCAGGAAGTCCGCCGCGCAGCCGTGCGCAGCGCCCGCATGTGGGCCCTGATCTCCGCGATCCAGGTCCTGCTGCCCGGCCTGCTGCTCGTCGCGGTCGTCTGGCACGGCGTGCACCTGACCCAGGAGGGCCGGATCACCGTCGGCGAACTCGTCACGGTCTACAGCTCCGTCATGCTCCTGACGTATCCCCTGCGCCATTTCGAGGAGATCGCGATGGCCTACTCCTTCTCCCGTCCCTCCGCCAGGCGGGCCGCTCGGGTGCTGTCGCTGCGGCGGGCCACCGACACCAGGGGCTCGCGCGCCGCCGACGTCCCCCGCGGTGATCTATACGACCCCGCCACCGGTCTGCTGGCCCCCGCCGGCCGCTTCACCGCGGTGGTGTGCGGCGACCCGGACGCGGCGGGACGGCTCGCGGAACGCCTGGGCGGACACGGCGTCGAGGAGGGGACCCCGGTGCTGCTGGGCGGGGTGCCGCTCGACGAGCTGCCCCTGGACACCGCCCGCACCGCCGTCCTCGTCCAGGACAAGGACCCGGTGCTGCTGTCGGGCTCGCTGCGCGACCTGCTCGGCGTGCCCGCCTCGGGTGAAGTCACCCCCGCCGCCGCGCTGGCCGCGGCCCAGTGCGACGACGTGCTCGCGGCGCTCGTCCAGGGTTCGCTGGACGCCGGGGATCCGATGGACGCCCGCATCACCGAACGCGGCCGGTCCCTGTCCGGCGGCCAGCGCCAGCGGCTCGCCCTCGCCCGCTCCCTGGTCACCGACCCCGGGGTGCTCGTCCTGGACGAGCCGACCTCCGCCGTCGACTCGCACACCGAGGCACGGATCGCCGAGGGCGTACGGGAGCTGCGGGCCGGCCGCACGACCGTCGTGTTCACGTCGTCGCCGCTGTTGCTGGACCGCGCCGACCGTGTCGTGCTCCTGGACGACGAGCAGGTCGTCGCCGTGGGCGCCCACCGTGAGCTGGTGGTGAACGAGCCCCGGTACCGGGCGGTCGTGACCCGCGAGACCGACGACGAGGAGAAGACCCCCGCCGACACGAGCGGCCCCCAGCACGACGTCCTGGACGGACACCAGGACTCGCCGGCCGGGCAGCAGAAGGCACGGGGCCAACGCCACGGCCTGCTGGGCGCCCGCAAGGTACTGGAAGAGATCGAGGAGACCGCATGATCGGCGTGGCGCCCCCGGCGTACGACCCGGCGGCACCGACGACGGCGAGCACCCTGCCGGTCGGCGCCGCCCCCACCGTCCGCACCTACGTGGCCGAGCTGCTGCGCCGCCACCGGCGCTCCTTCGTGCTGCTCATCACCGTCAACACGGTTGCCGTGATCGCCTCCATGGCGGGTCCCTACCTGCTGGGCGGGCTCGTGGAGAGGGTCGCGGGCGACGCCGGCGAGCCGCACCTCGGGCTGACGGCCGGACTGTTCGCGACCGCGCTGCTCGTGCAGGCCGCGTTCGTGCGGCAGGTGCGGCTGCGGGGCGCGGTCCTGGGCGAGCGCATGCTGGCCGACCTGCGGGAGGACTTCCTCGTCCGCGCGGTCGGGCTGCCGCCCGGCGTGCTGGAGCGCGCCGGGACGGGCGACCTGCTGTCCCGGATCACGACGGACGTCGACCGGCTCGCCAACGCGATGCGCGAGGCCGTGCCGCAACTGGTGATCGGCGTGGTCTGGGCGGGGCTGCTGCTCGGCGGTCTCGTCGTGACGGCTCCCGAACTGGCGCCCGCCGTGCTGCTGGCCGTGCCGCTGCTGGTGGCCGGCTGCCGCTGGTACTTCCGCCGGGCGCCCTCCGCGTACCGTTCCGAGGCCGCCGGGTACGCCGCCGTCGCCGCCGCGCTGACCGAGACCGTCGACGCGGGGCGGACCGTCGAGGCCCACCGGCTCGCCGACCGCCGCGTCGCCCTGTCGGAGCGCCGCATCAAGGAGTGGACCGCCTGGGAGAACTACACGCTCTGGCTGCGGTCGGTGCTCTTCCCGGTCATCAACGTCACTCATGTCACCGTCCTCGCGTCCGTGCTGCTGGTGGGTGGTGTGTTCGTCCTGGAGGGGTGGATCGGGGTCGGCCAACTGACGACGGGCGCCCTGATCGCCCAGATGCTCGTCGACCCGGTGGGGCTGATCCTGCGCTGGTACGACGAGCTGCAGGTGGCTCAGGTGTCGCTGGCCCGGCTGGTCGGTGTCCGGGACATCGAGCCGGACACCGGTGACGACTCGCTGTCCCCGCAGGGCCGCGACGTGCACGCCGACCGGGTCCACTTCGGCTACCGCGAAGGCGTCGACGTCCTGCGCGAGGTGTCCCTGAAGGTGGCGCCGGGCACCCGGATGGCACTGGTCGGGCCCTCGGGGGCGGGCAAGTCCACCCTGGGCAGGCTGCTGGCCGGTATCTACGCGCCCCGGGACGGCCGGATCACCCTGGGCGGTGCGGAGCTGTCCCGGATGCCCGCCGAGCGCACCCGTTCCCACGTCGCCCTCGTCAACCAGGAGCACCACGTCTTCGTCGGCTCCCTGCGCGACAACCTCAGGCTCGCCCGCGCGGACGCCGGTGACGCCGAACTGTGGGCCGCGCTTGCCGCCGTGGACGCAGACGGCTGGGCCGGTGCGCTCGGCGAGGGCCTCGACACCGAGGTCGGCTCCGGCGGACTGGCGCTCACCCCGGCCCAGGCGCAGCAGATCGCGCTGGCCCGCCTGGTGCTGGCCGACCCGCACACGCTGGTCCTGGACGAGGCGACGTCCCTGCTCGACCCGCGGGCGGCGCGTCACCTGGAGCGGTCCCTGGCCCGCGTCCTCGACGGCCGCACCGTGATCGCCATCGCCCACCGGCTGCACACCGCCCACGACGCCGATGTGATCGCCGTCGTGGAGGACGGCCGCATCAGCGAACTCGGCAGCCACGACGAGCTGGTCGCGGCGGACGGGGCGTACGCGGCGCTGTGGCGGTCCTGGCACGGGTGACACGGTCCCGGGGTGCGCCGCGGCGGCCCCGGTGGTGCGGTGCGTCGTCGCCGGCCCGGGCACGCCGCGCGGGCCCGCCTCCGCGACGGGCCCGACCGCCAAAGCGTCCGGGGCCGACGTGACCGGGGCGGAAGGGGGCCCGTCCGGGGCCTTCGCCGGGTGCCCGCCCGTGCCGTTGCGCGGTCCCGACCGGGGGTGGAAGGCTGGGAGAAGGCACCGGCTCGGGGAACGCCCGGAAACCGCGTGGTCCGGCGACGGGCGGTGTCCGTGCTCCCGGCAGGCGCGGCCCACCGTGGTCCGCGACGGGAAGGGGCCCGTCCTCACCCCCTGGAGGTACCCGTGAACAGCGCCGACGGATGGGGAGACGACGTCTACCAGCCCGCTTCCGCCGAGCAGCGGGAGGACACGGGGCTGCTCGACGCGGAGGACACCCTTGAGTACGACGGTGTCGACGACCCGCTCGACCGCGGCTGGTCGCCTCCGGAGCGGCCCCTGGCGGTGGAGCACACCGGTGTGACGGCCGCCGAACGCCGCCGGGGCGAGACGCTGGACCAGAGACTCGCCGAGGAGACACCGGACCTCGCGCCGCAGGACGGCGACGGTCTCGGCGACTCCCGCGGCACCGACGGGGAGCTCCTGGACAACGAGGTCGGCGCCACGCGTTCCGGCCGCCTCGTCGCTCCCGACGAGGGAGCACACGAGGACGAGGAGAGCGCACTCGTCGCCACGGACGTGGGCATCGACGGCGCCGCGGCCTCGGCAGAGGAGGCCGCCGTACACACCGTCGACGAGGACAATCTCCCCCGCTGAGGAGGCCCCCCGTGCCGCCCGTCCCGCCCGTCCCGCCGGCCGGCACGGCCACCGCGCCCGCCGCCCCGGCCACCCGGCGGCCCGCCGCGCCGCCTCGCGGCCGACCGCACCGCCGCCGACCGCCGCACCGTCACCGACTCCGCACGAGGAGGGACCATGCAGCAGAGCAAACACCCCGCTTACCACGCCGTCGTCTTCCGTGACCGATCCGCCGGGTACGCCTTCCTGACCCGGTCGACCGCGACCAGCGACCAGACCATCGAGTGGGACGACGGCGAGACCTACCCGGTCGTGGACGTGGAGATCTCCTCGGAGAGCCACCCGTTCTACACGGGCACGGCCCGCACGGTGGACTCCGAGGGCCGCGTCGCCCGTTTCGAACGCCGGTACGGTGGCGGCGCCGGACGGCGGGGCACCGGGTAGGCGGCCTTTGGCCCCCGGGCGGGGCAGGAGCGCGGCGGGCGGGGCCCCGGCCGTCAGATGACGTTGAGCGCCGCCGCGCAGCCGACCCCGCCGAGCAGCATGAACGCCGGCATGAGCACCTTGAGCTCGACCCAGCTTCCCGCCCGGAACCGCATGCCCTTCGGAGGCCCGACCGGGTACCACCGCTTGCGGCCCACCGGGATGGGCCACAGGATCGGGCAGCCGGACACCGTCAGCGCGTCGCCGATGTCGTGCACCAGCGCACCCAGCACGACCGGCAGGCCCAGCCACAGGTACTCCTGGCCCGGCGCCGTGAACAGCCAGTCCGCACCGTTGCCCGGCTTGTCCAGGATGCCCGCGATGATCCAGGCGCTGGTCGCCGCGAGCAGCCAGACGAGGACGTCGCTGCTGGAGCCGCGGGCCGCCCGCCACAGCAGGCCCTCGATGGCCAGCACCATGTGCGCGAAGAGGATGGCGAGGACGGCCCAGCGGCCTCCGGTGATCGCCAGGACCGAGGTGCCCGCGCCGATCATCACGGCCCACAGCCAGGTGTGCGTGAGCGTGCGGTGACCGCCCGAGCGGCGCGGGTCGCCCGGTTTCCTCGTCGCCTTGTAGACGGCGTAGGACAGCTTGTCGACTATCTCGCACAGTCCTCGCGACAGCGGACCGAAGGCTCGCGAGATGGTGGCCGCCTTGTGGTCGAGGTCGGGGGCGAGGGCCGCACCGGCGCAGATCAGGGCGCCCACCAGCACCACGGGCCAGGGCATCGTGTGTCCGGCGGCGGCCGCCGCCGCTCCTACCCCTAGCCAGGCGGCGGCTCCCGACAGTGAGTGCGCTGGTCCCATCATCGCCGCTGCCCGCCCCATTCCTCGTGTGCCGCTGTCCGGTCGCGCCGGGGCGCTGACGCGCCGTCGGCGAGACAGCGTAGCGTTCGTGATCTTCCGTACCGCATCCGATTCCCGTATCGGGGCGGGGGCCAGGCAAGATGGGTGCGTGACCCTCATCGATCGACTGCCGCCGACCGCCGACCCCGACGCCCTGTACGAAGCCTTCGAGTCCTGGGCCCAGGAGCGCGGTCTCACGCTCTACCCCCACCAGGAGGAGGCGCTGATCGAGGTGGTCTCCGGCGCGAACGTGATCGTGTCGACGCCCACCGGTTCCGGCAAGAGCATGATCGCCGCGGGAGCCCACTTCGCCGCTCTCGCCCGCGACCAGGTCACCTTCTACACCGCGCCGATCAAGGCCCTGGTGTCGGAGAAGTTCTTCGAGCTGTGCAAACTGTTCGGCACCGAGAACGTCGGCATGCTCACCGGCGACGCGTCCGTGAACGCCGACGCGCCGGTGATCTGCTGCACGGCGGAGGTGCTCGCCTCGATCGCGCTGCGTGACGGCCGGCACGCGGACGTCGGCCAGGTCGTCATGGACGAGTTCCACTTCTACGCGGAGCCGGACCGCGGCTGGGCCTGGCAGATCCCCCTGCTGGAGCTGCCGCAGGCGCAGTTCGTCCTCATGTCGGCGACCCTCGGCGACGTCTCCTTCTTCGAGCGGGACCTCACGCGCCGCACGGACCGCCCCACATCCGTGATCCGCTCGGCGACCCGTCCGGTGCCGCTGTCCTACGAGTACCGCTACACCCCCCTCACCGAGACGCTCACCGATCTGCTGGCGGCGCGGCAGGCACCCGTCTACATCGTGCACTTCACTCAGGCGCAGGCCGTGGAGCGGGCGCAGGCGCTGATGAGCATCAACATGTGCTCGCGTGAGGAGAAGGACCGGATCGCCGACCTGATCGGCAACTTCCGCTTCACCACCAAGTTCGGCCGCAACCTCTCGCGCTACGTCCGGCACGGCATCGGTGTCCACCACGCGGGCATGCTGCCGAAGTACCGGCGGCTGGTGGAGAAACTCGCCCAAGCGGGCCTGCTGAAGGTCATCTGCGGTACGGACACGCTCGGTGTGGGGGTCAACGTCCCCATCCGTACCGTGCTGTTCACGGCGCTCACCAAGTACGACGGCAGCCGGGTACGGACGCTGCGCGCGCGGGAGTTCCACCAGATCGCGGGCCGGGCCGGCCGGGCGGGCTTCGACACGGAGGGCTTCGTCGTCGCCCAGGCCCCCGAGCACGTCATCGAGAACGAGAAGGCCCTCGCCAAGGCCGGTGACGAT
>DASTDN010000351.1:0-3505 GCA_035710365.1 Streptomyces sp.
GTGGCCGTGCCGTGCGAGTCGCGGGAGTGCAGCAGCAGCCGGTTGAGCCGCGCGAGCGCGCCCGTCAGCGACGAGCCGGTGATCACCATGCCCTTGGCGGTGAACCGGAGCTGCGCCATGGTGGCGACGGCGTCGATGCCGTGCCCGGCCACGTCACCGACGACGAACAGGGCGTCGCTGTCCGGCAGCTCGATCGCCGAGAACCAGTCCCCTCCGACGTTCACCCCCTCCTGCGCGGGCAGGTAGGCGACCTCGACCTGTACGTCCGCCAGCCGCACGGACCGCTTCGGCAGCGGCAGCAGCGCGTGCTGGAGACGCGCCGCCAGGGTCCGCTCGGCGCGCAGCACGTCGTGCTGCGACAGGATGGCCCGCTCGCTCTCCACGAGGGCCAGCTCCACCCGGCGCCGCGCCGTCAGGTCCTGGACGACGCCGTGCACCTCGACCGGCGTGCCGCTCATGTCCTCGACCGCCTCGGCCACGACCCGCAGATACCGCACGGAACCCGCCGCTCTGACCCGTACCGGCAGGTCGAACGGGCGGCCCCGCTCCACCAGCGCCTCCACGGCCCGCGCGAGCGCCGGGGCGTCGTCGGCCAGCGCCAGGGACGGCAGCTCGGCGAGCCGGACCGGGCCGTGCGCGGGCTCCCGGCCGAACAGCGCGAAGACCTGGGACGACCAGGCCGTCTCCTGCGTGACCAGGTTCCAGTTCGCCCAGCCGAGACCGCCCAGCCGCTGGAGGTCGGCGAGCCGCTGCTCCTGGAGGTCGGAGGCGTCGTGCCGCAGCCAGGTCGCCACGAGCCGGTCGTCCAGCCGCGTCACCCGCAGCGCGTACGTGGACAGTTCGGCGAGGCCCGACACGAACTCCTGGTGCGCGAACGGTTCTCCCTCGTACGGCTCGCCCGTGGCCAGGGTGCGCAGACAGCCCCGCCACACCGGTTCGCGGCCCAGGGCGGGGGAGCACTCCAGCAGCCGCCGCCCGGCCAGTTCGCCGGGGGGCCCGCCGAGGAGGTCGCCGGCCTGCTCGGTCGCGGCGTCCACGCGGAAGTCCTCGACGTGCCCCGACGGCGCGCGCAGCGGGGTGAGCAGCAGCGCCGCGACCGGCAGCGCGTCGAACACGGCCCGCAGTGAGGCCCCGGTGGCGTCGCCGGAGCCGGACTCCTCCCGGGGCGGACCGAACAGGCGCAGCGGCCCGGAGCACAGCAGGGCGGCGCCGCGCAGGTGCTCGCGGTCGCGGGGGGTGAAGGCGCCGGAGTGCGGGCGCAGGACGCCCACGCACACCTCGTCCGTGTGCGCGGCCGGGACGGGCAGCCAGGCCTGGGAGCGGCCCTGCCAGGGCTCGGCCCCGAGGGACGGCCTGCCGCAGGTGTCGGCCAGCCAGACCGGCTCCCGCTCCCGCAGCGCGTCCACGGCGGGGAACCCGGCCAGGGGCGGCACCTGCCCCCACTGGTCGGCGAAGTCCTCGTCCAGGCCGGCGTGCCCGACGAGCGTCAGCCCGCCGGACGGGCGGCGGGCGTACAGCACGACCGCGTCGGCCCGGGTGTCGGGCCCCACCTGCTCCAGCAGGCACTCGGCGAGTTCCTGCGGGCCGCCCACGCGGACGAGGGCGCGCCCGAGGCGGCCGAGGGCGTCGGCCACGTCGTCGGGGGAGGCGGCCTCGCCCGGCCCGTCCGCCGACCCGCTCTCCTCGGCCGACGGGCATCCGGGGGCATGCGGGGACGCGGCCGACGGCGGGGGCGGGACCAGTCCGCCGAGGGTGATCCAGCACTCCTCCAGCAGCGTCCGGTGCGCGGCCTTGGCCCGCTGGGCGAGCGCCTCGCGCGCCGCGTCGGGCGAGCAGCCGCCGACGGCCATGACCGCGCCCACGGCCCGTTCCAGGACGGCCGACGTCGTCGCCAGGTCGCGCAGCCGCTCCATCTCGGCGCGCTGTCTGGCGACCACCTTGGTCAGCGCGACCATGTCCGGCGCGGCACCGTGCTCGGTGGGGCTGGTGGGCTCGCTCGTCACGGGTCGAGCATGGCACACGCACGCCGGTTCGATGAGCGGCCGGTCCCCACGGAATCTTCCCCGGCCGGGCATTTTTCCGGCGCACGGCGCGCACCCCGTGAATTCGCCCGCGCGACTGGGGGCGGACCCGGGCGGGGACGCGGGCCGTGGCCGGTGGGTGCGCCCCGTCGGCGGTACGGGGTGCCGGGGCGGGCGGTACGTGGGCGGCTCCGGGCGCGCGGCGGTGCGGGGAGGGGAGCGGCGCGTCCGTGTGCCGGGCGGGAGTGGTCCGGGAGGCCCGGGGGTAAGCGCGGGCCGGGCGGGAACCCGGACCGGGACGACGTACCGCCTCCACCTCCGCGGTGATGACGTACCGCCCCCACCGGACGGAGTCACCCCCACCCCCCTGGCGACCGGACGGTACGCACGCACCGGACACCCGAGTCGACCACCCCGTCACGTCTCGTCCGCGTCTTCTTTCGCGTCTCCCGGGCGCCGGGCGGGAAGCAATGGCCGGCCACCGACCATCGACCACCACGGCAGGAGAACACCGCATGAGCGCGCTGACCGCGTGGGAACAGGCCCTGGAAAACCGCTGGGCGGCCCTGTGGGCCCGCTTCCGGGACAAGGAGCCCGTGGAACTCGTCGAGGCACTCCGGGAGGAGTGCGACAGCAACGTCCTGGTCTGCGGCGCGGGCCGCACCATGGCACCCAACGCGTACGCCGTGCAGCTCGACCCCGCCGTGCACGACGAACTCGCCCGGCGCGGCAGCCGGGTGGGCCAGGCGCTCACCGACAGCCTGCTGCGCCACGGAGAACGGCGGGGATACGTCTGGTCGGGCCCCCTCACCGTCCAGGTCACCCGCTGCGCGCACGTGCCCAACGGGCGCTACCGCGTCACCAGCACTGTCATGTCTCACGTCAGCGCGGACGGTTTCCCGGGCGCGGACGACACCCGCGACCGGACCCCCGTCCCCGAGGGGGAGTTCACCTGAGCCCCGCGCGACCGGGGCCGGAACACGACGAGGCAGGGGCCGGGGCGTGGACGAGGCGGGTGCATGACCGTCCGCCACCCGGCCGTATCCCGCGCGGCGCGCCCCGTACGGACGGATTAGCTTGACGATGATGCATGAGGGTTTGCCCCCGGACGCTCCGTAATGACTTCCGTGGCGCTCTCCGTGCTGCCTTCCGTGACGCGCAGCCACGTGGCAGGCGGCACGAGGCACCCGGCGGGAAAACGCTCGGCGCCGGACGGCAACACCGGCGAACCGGCCCAGAGGCACAGGAAACGACGCGCGACCCGTGTCGCGCCGCGCACCGTAGAGGGGTGGACGATGGCCCGCGGCACCGATGCCCTCCTGGAGGCCGCACGAGGCCGCACGCCGACGGCCCGGCCGCGCGGCACGCCGGACCCGGAGCGCGGCTCCACCCGCCCGCTGATGCTGGTGGCCACGCTGTTCACGGCGGCGCAACTGCTGCTCGTCCGCCCCGGCCTGGGGCTCGGCTGGGACGAGGTCGTGTAC
>DASTDN010000352.1:0-8947 GCA_035710365.1 Streptomyces sp.
CCGGCTACGGGCCGACGATCGACGCCGCCAACCCGATGCCGATCGTCACCGGTCAGGATGCCGAGATCGCCTCGGTCAAGCTGATCGCCGACAACGTCCAGAGCTCGACGGTCTTCAAGGACACCCGTCTGCTGGCCGAGCAGGCCGTCATCGCCGCGCAGGCGTTCCTCGAGGGTGAGGAGCCGGAGGCCAACGACACCGAGACGTACGACAACGGCGTCAAGGTCGTCCCGTCCTACCTGCTGCCCGTCGTCACCGTGTTCGCCGACGACATCCAGGCCGAGCTCGTCGACACCGAGTACTGGACGGCCGAAGAGGTCGAGGCCGGCCAGGCCGACTGACCTCGCACCACGGACCGGCCGGGTCCGGTGGCGTTCTCGCTGCCGGGCCCGGCCGCACCACCCGCACCGCCGCTCACCTGCGGCCTCGCCGCACGGCGACGCAGCCCCCACACTCTGCACATCGCGCGCACCCGCCCCGCCCCGTGCGCATGACGAGCCTGAGGACGACGGAGTCCATGGACGACAACATCCTGGAGATGCGCTCGATCACCAAGACCTTCCCGGGCGTCAAGGCGCTCGAGAACGTCACCCTGGCCGTGCGCCGGGGCGAGATCCACGCGATCTGCGGTGAGAACGGCGCCGGCAAGTCCACCCTGATGAAGGTCCTCTCCGGCGTCCATCCGCACGGCAGCTACGAGGGCGACATCCTCTTCGAGGGGGAGGCCTGCCGGTTCAGGGACATCCGGGCCAGCGAGGACCGCGGCATCGTGATCATCCACCAGGAACTGGCGCTGGTGCCCTACCTCTCCGTCGCGGAGAACATCTTCCTCGGCAACGAGCACGCCAAGCGCGGTGTCATCGACTGGACCGAGACGCTGCGGCACGCCACCGAACTGCTGCGCCGGGTCGGCCTGTCCGACCACCCGGACACCCGTGTCGCCGACATCGGCGTGGGCAGGCAGCAGTTGGTGGAGATCGCGAAGGCCCTGGCGAAGCGGGTGAAGCTGCTCATCCTGGACGAGCCGACGGCGGCGCTGAACGACGAGGACAGCGGCAAGCTCCTAGACCTGATCCTGGAGCTGAAGAAGCAGGGCATCACCTCGATCATCATCTCCCACAAGCTGAACGAGATCCGCAGGGTCGCCGACTCGGTGACGATCCTGCGGGACGGGCGGACCATCGAGACGCTCGACGTGCGGGCCCCCGGGACCACGGAGGACCGGATCATCAGCGGCATGGTGGGCCGCGACCTGGAGCACCGCTTCCCCGAGCGCACCCCCCACCGGCCGGAAAAGGGCTCGGCGCCCGCGCTGGAGATCCGCAACTGGACGGTGCACCACCCCATCGACCAGCAGCGCAAGGTCGTCGACGACGTGTCGCTGACCGTGCGCCGGGGGGAGATCGTCGGCATCGCGGGCCTGATGGGCGCGGGCCGCACCGAGCTGGCGATGAGCGTGTTCGGCCGCAGCTACGGCCGGTACGCGGGCGGCACGGTCCTGAAGGACGGCCGGGAGATCCGTACGAAGTCCGTCTCGGAGGCCGTGCGGCACGGCATCGCGTACGTCACGGAGGACCGCAAGCACTACGGTCTGAACCTCATCGACACCGTCAACCGCAACATCTCGCTGACGGCGCTGGCCAAGGTCGCCAGGCGGGGCGTGGTGGACGAGCACGGGGAGCGGCGGGTCGCCGAGCGGTTCCGCACGTCGATGAACATCAAGGCGCCGACGGTGTTCGAGCCGGTGGGCAGGCTGTCGGGCGGCAACCAGCAGAAGGTCGTCCTCAGCAAGTGGATCTTCGCGGGCCCGGATGTGCTGATCCTCGACGAGCCGACCCGTGGCATCGATGTCGGGGCCAAGTACGAGATCTACACGGTCATCGACCGGCTGGCCGCCGAGGGCAGGGCGGTCGTCTTCATCTCCTCCGAACTGCCGGAACTGCTCGGCATGTGCGACCGCGTCTACACGATGGCCGCGGGACGCCTCACGGGCGAGTTCTCGCGGGCCGAGGCCTCGCAGGAATCGCTGATGCGTCAGATGACGAAGGACAAAGAGGTGACCCGATGAGCACGGACGTGACCGCGAAGTCCCCGGCGCCCGCGCCGTCCGGCAGGCCCGGCCCGCCGGGCGGCGACGGGCTGCTCCGGCTGGTGCTGGACGGCATGCGCCGCAACATGCGGCAGTACGGGATGCTGTTCGCGCTCGGCCTGATCGTGGCGCTGTTCGCGGTGTGGACCGAGGGCGATCTGCTGCTGCCCCGCAACGTCTCCAACCTGGTCCTCCAGAACAGCTACATCCTGATCCTGGCGATCGGCATGATGCTCGTCATCATCGCGGGCCACATCGACCTGTCGGTCGGCTCGCTGACGGCGTTCATCGGCTCCATGGCCGCCGTGTTCATGGTGCGGAACGACCTGGCGTGGCCCCTCGCGGTGGTGCTCTGCCTGGCCATCGGCGCGCTCGCGGGCGCCGCGCAGGGCTTCCTCGTCGCGTACGGGGGGATACCGTCCTTCATCGTCACGCTCGCGGGCATGCTGATCTTCCGCGGCCTGACGGAGATCTTCCTGGAGGGCCAGACCCTGGGCCCGTTCCCGGACGGCCTGCAGAAGGTCGCCAACGGCTTCCTGCCCGAGGTGGGCCCGGACACGAACTATCACAACCTGACGCTGCTGCTGGGCTTCGCGATGATCGCGTTCGTGGTGTTCCAGGAGTTCAGGGACCGCAGGCGGCAGCAGGAGTTCGCCCTGGAGGTGCCGCCCGCCCCGGTGTTCGCGCTGAAGCTGACCGCGCTGTCGGCGGCCGTCCTCACGGTGACGATGCTGCTGGCCAGCTACAAGGGCACGCCGATCGTGCTGCTGGTCCTCGGCGGGCTGCTGGTCGGCTTCAGCTATCTGATGCGCAACGCGATCATCGGCCGCCACATCTACGCGATCGGCGGCAACCTGCCCGCGGCGAAGCTGTCGGGCGTGAAGGACAAGAAGGTCACCTTCCTGGTCTTCCTGAACATGGGCATGCTCGCCGCCCTGGCCGGCCTGCTGATCGCGGCCCGCCTGAACGCGGCGTCCCCGAAGGCGGGCCTGAACTTCGAACTGGAGGCCATCGCCTCCTCGTTCATCGGCGGCGCGTCCATGAGCGGCGGTGTGGGCACCGTCCTCGGCGCGATCATCGGCGGCCTGGTCCTCGGCGTGCTGAACAACGGCATGAACCTGCTCGGGGTCGGCACCGACTGGCAGCAGGTCATCAAGGGCCTGGTGCTGCTGGCGGCGGTCGGCTTCGACGTGTGGAACAAGCGCAAGGTCGGTTCGTAGCGGCCCCCGGGGCCCCGCCGCGACCGGCGGGGCCCTTCAGGTCTCCGTCGACCACGGCGGGAACAGCCTGCACTGCGGCGGGCGGGGCTCTCCCGCCACCGGACTCCACACCGTGCCCGTCCGCGACTCGGGGAACAGGCGCCGCCCCGCGCGCACCCCCTCCCCCGCGAACGGTCCGGCCCCACACGTCACACATCCGGGCTCTGCGACGTCATAGAGGGCGTAAGCACCGCTACGACGGAGGAGCCACCATGGAACCGCGCCTGAACGTCTTCGGCAACGAGCTGGCGATGAAGTTCATCAAGCACATGAAGGCGGCCGGAGCCGTTCTCAACCAGTCGGGGCTGCCCTCCTCGACGCAGCATCTGGTGAAGCTGCGCGCCAGCCAGATCAACGGGTGCGGTTTCTGCACGGACATGCACACCAAGGAGGCCGTCGCGGCCGGGGAGTCGTCCGTGCGCATGCACCTGGTCGCGGCCTGGCGTGAGGCGACGGTGTTCACGGAGGCCGAGCGGGCCGCGCTGGAGCTGGCCGAGCAGGGCACCCGGATAGCGGACGCCGCGGGCGGGATCCCCGACGAGGTGTGGGCGCAGGCCGCCAAGCACTTCGACGACGACCAGCTCACCGCGCTGGTCATGCTGATCTCGCTGATCAACGCGTACAACCGCGCCAACGTGATGATCAGGACGCCTGCCGGTGGCTACGAGGTCGGGCAGGCCGGCTTCTGAGCCGGCGCACCTCTCCGGGGAGGCGGGTCCGTCCGGGCCCGCCTCCCCGTCTTTCTGCCGCACGCGTTCGAAGAGGTGTCCCGCTCCGGGGCGACGGGTGCCCGCGCCGGGCCCCTCCTTGCGACGGGGCGGTGGGTCGTACGGGGACAATGTCCGGCACGTACGACCACAGGAGGGCGCTCCCTTGGAGCTGAGCAGACGGACATTCAGCGCGCTGACCGGCACGGCGGTTCTCGGTCTCGCGCTGACCGGCAGCGCCATGGAGGTGCCCGGCACGCGCCGGGCATCCCGCGTGACCACCGGTCCCGCCCCGCAACCGCCGACGGCGGACGGCGAGCGGCACGACATAGACGTCGACCGCTACTCACTCGTGGTCGACGGCAGACGGGTCGCGCTGTGGTCCGGCCGGTTCGACCCGTTCCGGGTGCCCAGCCCGTCGCTCTGGCGCGACCTGCTGCAGAAGACGCGCGCCCACGGCTGCAACGCCGTCAGCGTGCGCGTCCCGTGGAACGCGCACTCCCCCGCCCCCGGCCGCCACGACTTCACCGGCCCCCGCGACCTCGACCTCTTCCTGGCCATGGCCACCGAGGCGCGGCTGTACGTGCTGCTGCGGCGCGGCCCGTCCGCCGGCGCCGGCGTGGACGCGGGCGGGCTGCCCGGCTGGCTGACCGGGCGGACGCACGACGACACCGACCCCGCGTTCCGGCGGCACGTCGACCAGTGGCTGGCCGCCGTCGACCGGATCGTCGTACGCCACGAGTACGCCAAGGGGCGCGGCACCGTCCTGCCCTACTGGATCACGGACATGGTGCGCGAGACGCCCGGCGGCGTACCCGGGCCCGACGGGTGGGGCGGGCCCGGGTACGCGGCGCCGCGGCCCTCGCAGGGCCCGGCCCGCGAACGGCGCTCGCTGCTCGGCGCGTTCGGGGAGGGGCCCGCCCTGCACGGCGCGCGTCCGGTGTTCGGGGGCGCCCCGGGGGGCTGGCTGGCCGGGGCCGGACCGTACACGTCGTACGACCCCGCGGCACTCCTCGACGAGGCCCGGGGCGCGACACCCGCGCTCGCCGCGACGCACCAGCTCGGCCATCTGCTGCGGACGGTGCCGGACCTGGCCCGGCTGGACCGGGCGGCCCGGGTGCGCCCCTCCGACCCGCGGGTGGCCGTGCACCACCTGCGCAATCCCGACACCGGCGCCCACTTCTACGTCCTGCGCAACGACACCGCCGGGCCCCTCTCCACGACCCTGCCGGGCACCCCGGTCGGCGTGCCCGTGGACGTCCCCGCGCACGACGCCAAACTGGTCGTCGCCGGGCTGGAACTGGCCGGGCGCCGCATCGCGTACTGCACGGCGCAGCCCATGCTCGCCGGGACGTTCGGCGGCATGGACGTGATGGTGTTCGTGGGCCGTCACCGCAGGACGGAGCAGGTCGCCCTGGAGTACGGCAGCGAGCCCGTGCCGATAAGGCTGGACCCGGAGGCCGCCTGGGTGTTCAGCCGCGGCCGGCTGCACGTGACGGTGCCGCTCGGGGTGGGCGGGCTGTGCCGGATGCGGGTGGACGGCGGCGGCTTCGACCGGCCGCTGCTGCTGGTCTTCGCCGACGACGCCACGTCGCTGCGGCTGTGGCCGTACGACACGGCGTCCGGCCCGCTGCTGGTGTACGGTCCGGCGCTGCTGCGGAAGGCGTCCGTGCGGGGGGCCACGCTGCGGCTCAGGGGCGACACCACGGCGCCGACCGGGCTGGAGGTGTGGGGGCCGGGCGGGATCGAGGAGGTCCACTGGAACGGCCGGCCGGTGCGGACGGTGGTCGGCCGCTCGGAGAGCCTGGTCGCGGAGCGGCCGCTGCCGGGAGCGCCCCGGCCCGCACTGCCCGCGCTCGGCACCTGGCGGCGGCGCGCGGAGAACCCGGAGTCCGGTCCCGGCTTCGACGACAGCGGGTGGCGGGCCGCGGACAGGCAGAGGTCCGGCAGTACGACCCCCGTGCCGGACGGGCAGCCGGTGCTGTTCGCCGACGACTACGGCTTCCCCTACGGCGACGTCTGGTACCGGGGCCGCTTCACCGGGCCGCCCGGCGGTCTCGCGGCGCTGTCCCTCGCCTACCGCACGGGCCCGCAGGGGCTGTTGATGGCCTGGCTGGACGGCCGTCCGCTGGGCACGCACCGGATGCCGGTGCCCGACCGGGACGCGCCCGGCTCGTGGGCGGACACCGCCCGCTTCGACGTGCCCGCGGCCTTGCGGGACCGGACACCTCCGGGCCGGCCGCACGTGCTGTCCGTCCTCGTACGGCCCATGCAGCACGACGCCGACGGGACGGCGGCCCGCGGGCTGACCGGCGTGACCTTCGAGGGCGGAGGCGCCTCCGGCAAGCCCCTGCCGGGTGTGCGGTGGCGGATCCGGGGTGCCGCGGAGGCCGACCCGGTGCGCGGGCCGTCGAACAACGGCGGGCTGTACGGCGAACGGCACGGCTGGCATCTGCCCGGTGGCGGCCGGGACGGCTGGCGTGAGGTGGAGCGGCCCCGCGAGGAGCGGCCCCGGCAGGGCGTCGTCTGGTACCGGACCGGCTTCCGGCTGGACGTCCCGGCGGGCGTGGACGCGACGGTCGGGCTCGCCCTCGACGACGACCCGGCCCACGCCTGGCGGGCGCAGGTCTTCCTCAACGGCTGGAACCTGGGCGAGTACGTCAACGACGCGGGCCCGCGGCACACCGTCGTCCTGCCGAACGGCGTACTGCGCACCCGCGGCGACAACACCCTCGCCCTCGCGGTCCTCTCCGACGGCACCACACCGTCGGGGCCGCGCGAGGCGCGCCTGACGCTGCTGCGGAGCGCGGCGGGCGGGGTGCCGGTGGCGGTGGTCGACTCGCCCGGCCGCTGACCACGCCGCCGGGAGCGGGAACGGGACCCGACCGCCGCGGGGACGGGAGGCGGACCGGCAGCGGCGGTGGCGGGGCGGGAACGCGGCGCACGGGCGGGAGCGCCGGGTGCGGGGCTGACGCGGGCAGTTCGGGCCGCGTAGTCTCCGCAGGGGCCGCCGCCGGGCGGCGGGAAGGGAGTGCGATGGTGTTCGCGGGCGCGCTGTGGTGGGCGTCCCGGGTCGTCTCGGCGCTGCGGTGCCCGAGGAGCGCCGCCATGCGCGACCTGGTGTCCGGCCTGGCCGACGCGGTCCGCTCCCGGCCCCGTCCCCCCGCCGACGTGGCGGGCCTGTGCCGGGCGCTGTGCGAGGAGATGAGCGCGCGGCGCGGCGGGCGGCCCGTGGAACTGCGGTTCGAACGCTTCCCGGACGAGATCGAGGTGACCGGGCTCTGGATGGAGTTCCAGGACTTCGACCTCGTCATCGTGGAGGAACGCGCCGAGGCCCTCCAGCAACTGGTCATCCTCGGGCACGAGTTGTGGCACCTCCAGTCCGGTCACCGCCACCACCACGCCGCCGGGACGGCCGCCGCCCGCGCGCTCGCCGGGGACCGCTGCTGGCGCGCCGACGCCCTGACGGTCGCGGCCCGCAACGGCTCCCGCGAGGCGGACGAGGCCGAGGCCGACGACTTCGGCCACCGGCTGGCGGCGGCGCTGCGGCCGTACCTGCCGGGCGGGGGCCACGGCCCCGGCGGGAGCGGTACGGGGGCGCGGCCGGGCCCGGTCCAGCGGTCCCTGGGCTACCGGGGACGCGGGGGTACGGCGCGGTGACGTACGGCCTCGGACCGGCGGGCGGCGGCCTGCCCGGACCGGCGGGCGGGGGTGTGCCCGGATGGCCGGGCGGCGGCCTCCCTTCGCGGGCGGCGGTCCCGGCACGGTGGGCGGACGCGGTGGATTCCGTCCGGCCGGCGGACGCGGCGGGACCCGTACGGCCGGCGGACGCGGTGGAGGTCCTGCGGCTCGCCTCCCACCCCCCGGCGTGGGCCGCCGGCCCCGTCGAGTGGGTCGGCGGGCTGTCGGTCTCCTTCTGGCTGCCGGCGCTGGTGCTGGGCGCCGCCCTGGCGCTCAAGCTGCCCGGCATCGTCAAGATGTGGCGGGACCCGCTGCTGCGGGCCGTCGGCGGGCTGCTGCTGTTCGGCTGCGCCGTGTTCGTCTTCGCCGCGCCCGGCACCATCGCCTGGACCAACCGCGTCACCGGCGTGCCGAACATCTCGGCGCCCTGGGTGTACTCCCTGCTGACCGTGCTCAGCGCGTCCTGGCTGCTGCTGATCATCGCCTGGCGCAACGGCCGCGACGACCGCTCGGACTGCACCCGACGCGCGACCCGCTGGGTGGTGTCCGTCTACTCCGGGGTGGTCGTCGCCCTGTGGCTGCTGTTCTGGCTCGCGGACGCGCCCGTCGAACGCCTCCAGGACCTCGACACGTACTACGCGACCACGCCGTTCATGCGCGAGCAGATCCTGCTCTACCTGACCGCGCACACCGTGGCCTGCGCCGTCACGGCCCGCCTCGTCTGGAACTGGATACGCACCGACGGGCTCGACGCGTGGCTGCGCGCGGGCCTGCGCTTCCTGGGCGTCGGCTACGCCTCGAACCTGATCTTCGACGCGTCGAAACTGACGGCCGTCGGCGCCCGCTGGACGGGCCGGGACCTGGACTGGCTGAGCACGTACGTGGCGCCGTCGGCGGCCTGTGTCTCGGCGACGCTCGTCGCGGTCGGCTTCATCATCCCGCACGCCGGACAGTACCTCCAGGAGCACTGGCGGGTCCGGCGCGAGCACCGGCGGCTGGGTCCCCTGTACCGGCTGATGCGGACCGTCACCGGCCGCCGCGAGCCGTACGGGCCGCGCACCACCGCCCAACTGCGGCTGATCCGCCGCGAGACGTTCATCCGCGACGGCCTCCTGCACCGGTCCCGGTACCTCGACGAGGAGCTGCGCGACGGGTGCGAGGAGGCCGCGCTCGGCCTCGGCCGGCCCCCGGCGCGGGCCCGCGCCCTCGCC
>DASTDN010000353.1:0-14896 GCA_035710365.1 Streptomyces sp.
TCGATAGGGCGCTGGCGGGCCTCCTCAGGCTCCGCCGCCTGGCGCGCGGGAGCGCGGCGTCGTCGATGCCCGCCCCTAGTATCTCCGTTCCGGGGCAAGATCCGAACAGGAGGGGTGAACTGACCTGTGGAATTCTCGGCCGCCGGGCGTCTAGAGGTTCGCATTACTGCTGCTGACGTGGGCAAACGGGTGTCCGTGAGGCGCTTGAGGGAAGCTGGGGGCGCGCCGGAGAAGTTCACCGACACGGTGGGTGTTCTCACATCATGGACGGATGATGTGCTGCTGATCACACGCAAGTCGGGCGAGAGCGTCCGCATCCCGCAATCCGCGCTGGTGGCGGGAAAAGTGGTCCCTTCCGCCCCGGCCCGCCGCCGGGGGCCCGCCGCCTCGTACGAGGAACTGGCCCGGGTCTGTGCGCGGGCCTGGCGGCCGGTGGAGAGCGAACGGCTCGGCGGCTGGGAGCTGCGGGCGGCGCACGGGTTCACCCGGCGCGCCAACTCGGTGCTGCCGCTGGGCGACCCGGGCCTCCCGCTCGGCGACGCGCTGGACGCCGTGCGCCGCTGGTACGGCGAGCGGGGGCTGCCGGCCTACGTGCAGACCGCGACCGGTGCCGAGGGCACGCAGGAGGCGCTGTGCACGGAGCTGGAGCGGCGCGGCTGGCGGCGCGAGGTGACCGCGCAGCTCTGGACGGGGGCGCCCGCCCGCGTGGCCGACGCGGGCGATCCCGCGGGGGTGCGGCTGGCGCGGACCGCGGACGAGGCCTGGCTGGCCCGCTACCGGCGCACGGGGCTCGGCGAGGCGGCGCTGAAGGTGCTGGGGAGCGGGCCTTCCGTGTGGTTCGCGAGCGTCCCGGGCGAGGACGGGGACGGCGTGCCCGCTGCGGTGGGGCGGTGCGTGGTGGACGGCCGGTGGGCCGGGTTCGCGGCCGTCGAGGTCGATCCGGCGCTGCGGCGGCGGGGACTGGCCACGGCCGTGATGGCGGCGCTGGCCCGGCGGGCGCTGGACGAGGGCGCCTCGGCCGCCTGGCTCCAGGTCGAGGAGGACAACGCGCCGGCCCGGGAGCTGTACGCCGCTCTGGGCTTCGCCGTGCACCACTCCCACCACCACCACCGGGCGCCGGAACCGTGTTCCGGCGGCCCGTCCGCGTCGCTGTGAGAGGGCCTTCCGCCATGTCGTCCCCGTTCCCGCCGCCCCCGGGCCGGGCCGCCGAGCTGCGGGACCGGTTCGCCGCCGAGGCCCGCTCCGAGCGGCCCGACCTGTCCGTGCTCTGCCTGCTGATCGGCGCGGCGGCGGACGGCTCGCTGGACGACTCCGGGCTCGACGCCGCCCAGATCGAGCTGGACCGGCTGGCCGGGCTGGTGCCGTACCGGCCGGGCGGGCCGCGCGCCTGGGCCGAGGCGCTGCGGGACCTGCTGGGCGAGCGGGGCGGGTTCCACGGCACACCGGGCGACTACCGGCGCCTGGACTCGTCGCTGCTGCCGCACGTGCTCCGGCGGCGGCGCGGGCTGCCGATCCTGCTGTCGGTGGTGTGGCTGGAGGTCGCCCGGCGGGCGGGGGCGCCCGTGTACGGGGTCGCGCTGCCGGGGCACTTCGTCGTGGGGTTCGGACCGGAGCGGGAGCCGGTCCTCGCGGACCCGTTCGGCGGCGGCCGGGTGCTGGCCGGGCCGGACGCCGAACTGCTGGTCGCGAGGGCGACGGGTGCCACGGGGGCGTCGCTCGACCCGTCTGTGCTGGAACCCGCGCCGCCGCTGGAGGTCGTCCTGCGGGTCCTGAACAACATCCGCGCGTGGGCCGCCGCCCGGCCGGAACGCTCCGACGTGGCGCTGTGGGCGCTGGACCTGTCACTGCGGCTGCCCGCTCATCCGGCCCGGCTGCGCTACGAACGCGGGCTGCTGCTGGTGCAGCGCGCCGACTTCCTGGCGGGCGCCGCGGAGCTGGAGGCGTACGCGGAGCTGGTGGAGGCGGTGGACGAGGCCGCGGCGGAGAAGGTCCGCGGCGAGGCGCGGGTGGCGCGCGCCAAGCTGAACTGAGCCCCGCGGACACCCCGCGCGGCGGCGGGGCACCCGGCGCGCGTCCGGGTGCCCCGCCGTGTACGGCCGGGCGTCAGCTCGGGTCGGTCTCGATGACGGCGACGCGGTCGGTCGTGCTGGTGAGGACCTGGCGGAGCGCGACGTAGACGTCCTGCGGGGTGACGGGGGTCTTCTCGCCGTTGCCGCGGGTGATGCGCACGTCGTCGAACGCGCCGCCGTAGAGCGCCTCCAGGGCGGCCAGGTCGGGCTTGTCGACCAGCTTGCCGTTGACGGCCTCGACGCGGAGGAACTTCCACAGGGACTTCTGCGGGCTCATCGGCACGGAGTGCGCCGCGTCGGTCTGCACGGTCACGTTGGCCGACATGGCCGGCTCGGCG
Organism: Streptomyces sp.; assembly: GCA_035710365.1. GTDB lineage: Bacteria > Actinomycetota > Actinomycetes > Streptomycetales > Streptomycetaceae > Streptomyces. Next base: position 2,408 of record DASTDN010000353.1, read on the forward strand.
AACTCCTTCATCATCCGGTCGACCTCGGCCCGGGAGACCTCGGGCTGCTGGACGCTGGTCGGGACGTCCACGCCGTCGGCCGTGCCGGTCTCGACCTGGGTGCGGTACGCCTGCTCGACCACACCGGCCGCCGCGCTGACGTTGATGCCCTCGCCGGCCTTCGGGTAGACGGGCACGGCCCGGCCCGAGCGGAACGTGACGGAGCCCTCGGTCACGGAGCCGGACCCGCCCGCCGCGTCCTTGAGGGCCGCGTGCAGTTTCTCCTCGTCGACCGGCATGACCGGCTCGACGATCCGGCGGTTGCCGAAGAGGGAGCCGATCACGGAGACCGGGTTGTAGTCGCTGCCGGCCGCCGCGCCGACCGTGGCCTGCATGTCGAACTGCAGGCCCGCCTGGTCCGGCGTCAGCTCGACGCTCCTGCCGTCGACGGTGAGCTTCAGCGGCTGGTTCACCCGGTCCTCGAACGCGGCGCCGAGCTTCTCGACCGCGTCGTCCCGGGTGCCGCCGCCGATGTCGACCCCGAGCACGGTGGTGCCCTTGGGCACGTCGGAGCGGTTCATCAGCAGCCCGGCGCCGTAGGCGACCCCCACGACGAGGAGCAGGCCGCCGCCGAGCAGGACGAGCTTGCTGCGGCCCTTCTTCGGCGGCTTCGCCGGGCCGGACTGCTGCCGCGGGGCCGGCGGGTCGGGCAACTGCGGGGGCGTGTGCCGCAGCGCGCCGTCGGAGGGCTCTCCCTGCCGGTAGGGGGCGTTCGGGTCGGCCGGGACGACGGGGATGCCGCTGGTGAGGGTGTGGCCCGAGACGTTGTCGCCGGGGGTGCCGTAGCCGGGCCCGTCCGGTTCGGGGGCGGGCCTCTGCGGGGTGAGGATCGCGGTGTCGTCGCTGAGCCCGCCGCCGGGACCGGAACCGGCCGGGCCGGTCAGACCGCCGGGGCCGGTGCCGGAGGCGGCGGGTCCCGTCAGGCTGCTGGAACCGGGGCCGGGTTCGGGCTCGGGCGGGCCCGTCAGGCTGCTGGGGCCGGAGATCAGGCCGGGTCCGCCGAGGCCGCCGGGCATCGGGCCGTCGCCGGTGACGGGGCCGCCGGTGGGTCCGGCGGGGCCTGCCCCGGAGCCGGTGAAGTCGCCGGAGCCGCCGTGGACGGGCAGGCCGTCCCCGTCGACGCGGGGCTGCCGCCCGGTCCGGCCGCTCGGTTCACCGCCGAGGTCGTGGTCCGCGAAGTAGGGCAGGTCGTCGCGGCGTGCGTCCCCGTCGGCACCCGTCTGGCCCTGGCCGGAACCCAGCGCATCGGTCACGTCGAAGGAGCCGGTGCCGCCGCCGTGTCCGGGCGCCACGGGTCCGCCCGTCGCGCCGGAGAACCCGCTCGGCGCGCCCATCGGGCCGGCCATGCCGCCGGGCCGCCCCGCGGGGGGCCGGCCCGTGCCGGGGCCCGCCGCGGCGCCGCCCGCACCGAAGGACTGGCCCGCGCCGGGGGCGGAGCCGCCGCCCTGGGCGGGCCTGGCCGTCGGCGCCTTGCGTGGCGCGAACCAGTCGCTGGTCTTCTCCTCGGCCTGCGGCGCCGGCTCGGCGGGAGCCTGCGCGGCACGGGCGGCCGGACCGGGGGCGGGCGCCGTGGCCTCGGTGTCCTGGTCGGCCCGGGAGCCGTCGGGGTCGCCGACGGACTTGCGCACGACGACCGGCGGGATCGGCCGGGATCCGGGGATGTTGATGCGGACCCGCGTCGTCAGCCGGGTCTCGGTCTTGCGTTGTTCCGGCTGCGTGGCCGGACGGCCCGCCTCCGCACCGCCGTCGGCGCCCATCGGGGTGCCGTACGGCGGGGTGCCCGAGGGGTATGCGGCTCCGCCGCGCCCGAGGGGCCCGGTGGACGGACTGTCAGTTTCACGACTCAAGGCAGGCTCTCCCAGTTGGCTCCGCCGCCCGTCACGTCACCTCACGCTGGGGGGCTCCCCCTGCCCGAGCGGACTCGGGAGCTCGGGGGGAAGCTCGGCGGCGCGCACCACCATACTGGCCACCTCTGGCCTGTAACCCATGACCGCCGGGGAAACCCACACCGGACTCCCACGCGCGTCTCACAGCGCGGTGGTACGTCACTCGCCGGGTCGGCGGGGCACCCCGTCGCGCCGCCGCACGGGCGCCAGGGTGGCACAGATCACAGCGGTGGCCATGCCGCCGAGCAGGAAGAGGTAGGAGCCGCCGCCCGCGCCGAACAGGAAGTCGCCCTCGGGGCGGCTGGCGGTGAGCAGGACGACGGCGAGCATCCAGCCGCCCGCGGGCGCCACGGCGCCGCCCCGGCCGCCGAGGGCGCGCGCGCCGCCCAGGCAGAGCCCGGCCTCGGCGGCCAGGGCCAGCAGCAGCCCGCCCGGGAACCACGCGGGCTGCACCAGCGCCCCGGCCACGGCGACGACGCCGCCGAGCAGGAACAGCAGCAGGAAGGCGACGGCCCGTCCGGCGGCCGGCGGGCGCGGCGGCCGGGCCAGCGCGGGAATGCGGTCGCTCATGCCGCCGCCTCCCCGGTGCCGGCGAACAGGTCGGTCTCGCGCAGCCCGGCGGCGCGTTCGCCGCGGACCAGCTCGTAGTACTCGGTGGTGAACAGCGGCTGGGCGAGGTCGTTGGAGAGCGCGAAGTAGGGCTCGGCGACCGTGATCTGGGTGGCGTGGGCCCGCATCGCCGCCGCCTTGGCGGCGGCGTGGGGGGTGCCGTCGATCTCGGCGGTGATCCGGTCGTCGGCCACGACCCCCGGTACGTCGCCGAGGGCGGCGGCCCGGGAGAAGGGCAGTCCCGGCAGGTCTTCGCCGAGCCGCTCGAAGGCGGCCCGCGCGACGCCGCGCGGCATCCTGTTCCAGTAGATCTTGGCGACGGGCAGGCCCTCGTCCTCGGCGAGTTCCGCGGCCCGCATGGCGACGCGGTGGGCCTGGATGTGATCGGGGTGGCCGTACCCGCCCTCGGGGTCGTACGTGACGAGGACCTGCGGGCGGATCTCGCGGACGACGTCGAGGAGATGACCGGCGGCCTCGTCGACGTCGGCCTGCCAGAAGCACTCCGGGTCGTCGTTGTCGGGCAGGCCCGTCATCCCCGAGTCCCGGTAGCGGCCGGGCCCGCCGAGCTGGCGGAAGTCCCGCACGCCGAGCGCGCGCATGGCCTCGGAGAGCTCGCGCAGCCGGTACGCGCCGAGGGCGGCGCCGGTCAGGTGGGCGAGTGCGGGCGGGACGACCTCGCCGCGCTCACCGAGCGTGCAGGTGACCAGGGTCACATGGGCGCCCTCGGCCGCGTACCGGGCCATGGTCGCGCCGTTGTTGATCGACTCGTCGTCCGGGTGCGCGTGCACCAGCAGCAGACGCCGGGCGGCACCCGGGGAGGGCAGTTCCGTCATGGGGCCACCCTATGAGGCGGCGGTGCGGGCCCGTCTGCCAGGCCGTGCGGCGGGACGGCCGCGGCCGGGCCGGGGAGCGGCGGGAACGCGGGCTCCGGAGGGCGGCTTCCCGCCGGGGGCCGTCGCGGCCGGGGCGGGACATGTCTGAGCCGGGCTCCGGAGGCGGTCCGGGGCCCGGCCCACGACTGTCGGGGTCAGAACTTGATGCTGCCGATCATCTCCGACACGCTCGTCGTCAGATCGCTGATCGTCGGTGAGAGCGTCGAGGACGCGAGGTAGAAGCCGAGCAGCATGCAGACGACCGCGTGGCCTCCCTTCAGCCCCGACTTCTTGATCAGCAGGAAGACGATGATCGCCAGCAGCACCACCGCCGAAATCGAGAGTGCCACGGCGGCTCACCTCCAAGAACCCAGGGGACGCGGGGGGTTGATACACGGGACAGCAGGTTCTTACCCACTGTGCGCCATCGATCATAACTATCCGTGCGTGCGCATCGATCGGCGCACGGCGACACAAGGGGGCGCATGGCCAATATGGTCGGGGCATGACGACCGAGGCCGACTCCTTTCCCAGGCGGCATGCCCGCACCCAGCGCTTCACCCTGGGCGCGCCGCGTTCCTTCACCGTGGCACCCGACGGCGAGCGCGTCGTGTTCCTTCGCTCCGGTTCCGGTACGGACAGGGCGAGTTCGCTGTGGGTGCTCGACGTGGCGGCGGGCGCCGAACGCGTCGCCGCCGACCCGCGGGCGCTGCTGGGCGGGGCCGACGAGGACCTCTCGCCCGAGGAGCGGGCCCGCCGCGAGCGCAGCCGCGAGGGGGGCGCCGGCATCGTCGGCTACGCCACCGACGAGGCCGTGGAGCTGGCCTCTTTCGCCTTGTCGGGGCGGCTTTTCACGGCCGAGCTGCGGGTCGGCACGGCCCGTGAACTGCGTGCTCCCGGGCCGGTGATCGACCCGCGGCCCTCCCCCGACGGGCGGTACGTCGCCTACGCCGCGCGGGGTGCGCTGCGGGTCGTGGAGGCCGGGGGCGGGGCGGACCGGGCGCTGGCGGAGCCGGACGGCGAGGGTGTCACGTACGGCCTCGCGGAGTTCGTGGCGGCCGAGGAGATGGGGCGGTCGCGGGGCTTTTGGTGGTCCCCCGCCTCCGACCGGCTGCTCGTGGCGCGCGTGGACGACACTCCGGTGCGGCGCTGGTGGATTTCCGACCCGGCTCGACCGGAACGTGAGCCGCAGCGGGTGCCCTACCCGTCGGCGGGCACGGACAACGCGGACGTGCGGCTGTTCGTGATCGGGCTGGACGGGGCGCGCACCGAGGTCAGCTGGGACCGGGCGCGCTATCCGTATCTGGCCCGTGTGCACTGGTCAGCGGCGGGCGCGCCCCTGCTGCTGGTACAGGCCCGTGATCAGCGCGGCCAGCTCTTCCTCGCCGTGGACCCGGAGTCCGGGGCGACCCGGATGGTGCACGCGGACGAAGATCCAACTTGGCTGGAACTTTTCGCCGGGGTGCCGTGCTGGAGCCCCTCCGGACAGCTCGTGCGGATCGCCGACGAGGGCGGGGCACGGGTCCTGGCGGTCGGCGAACGCCCGCTGACCGGAGCGCAGTTGCACGTGCGGGCGGTGCTGGACGTGGGCGCCGGCGACGTGCTGGTCCAGGCGTCGGCGGGCGCCGGGGCGGCCGGAGGGGAGACCGGCGAGGTGCACGTGTACCGGGTGAACGAGCTGGGTGTGGAGCGGCTCTCGGCGGAGCCCGGGGTGCACTCGGCGGTGCGGTCCGGGGCGGTGACCGTGCTGGTGTCGGCGGTGCCGGACCGGCCGGGTGCCCGGGTCCGGGTGCTGCGGGAGGGCAAGGAGGCCGCGGTGATCGGCTCGTACGCCGAGGACCCCGGGCTGTCGCCGCGGCTGCTGCTCACCGAAGCGGGGGCACGGCGGATTCCCTGCGCGGTGCTGCTGCCCCGCGACCACACCGGGGACACCCCCCTGCCGGTGCTCATGGACCCCTACGGCGGTCCGCACGGCCAGCGGGTGGTCGCCGCGCACAACGCGCATCTGACCTCGCAGTGGTTCGCGGACCAGGGTTTCGCGGTGGTCGTCGCCGACGGCCGCGGCACCCCGGGCCGCTCCCCCGGCTGGGAGAAGGCGGTGCACGGGGACCTCACCGCCTCCCTGGACGACCAGGTGGAGGCGCTGCACGCGCTCGCCGGGCGTCATCCGCTGGACCTGTCCCGGGTGGCGATCCGCGGCTGGTCGTACGGCGGCTGGCTCGCGGCGCTCGCCGTGCTGCGCCGTCCCGACGTCTTCCACGCCGGTGTCGCGGGGGCGCCCGTGACCGACTGGCGGCTGTACGACACCCACTACACGGAGCGGTACCTGGGCGATCCCGCGGCGGCCCCGGAGGCGTACGCGCGCAGTTCCCTGGTGACCGACGAGGGGCTGTCCTCCCCGGCCGGGGAGCACCGGCCGCTGATGGTGGTGCACGGGCTGGCCGACGACAACGTGGTGGTCGCGCACGCGCTGCGGCTGTCCTCCGCCCTGCTGGCCGCCGGCCGGCCGCACGAGGTGCTGCCGCTGTCGGGTGTGACGCACATGACCCCGCAGGAGCAGGTCGCCGAGAACCTGCTACTGCTCCAGGTGGACTTCCTGAAGCGGGCGCTGGGGCCGGCGCGGGCCGCCGGGTGAGGGGACCGGCGGCTCACTGGGCCATCGGTTCCGGTGGCACGACCTGTTTTTCCTCCGCGAAGTGGCAGGCCGAGGCGTGGGCGGCCGGGGAGTCCGTGCCCCGGAAGCGCTCGGGGACGGCCAGCGGGGGCACCTCCCGCGCGCACTTCTCCCGGGCCTTCCAGCAGCGGGTGCGGAAGCCGCAGCCCGAGGGGACGGCCGTGGGGGACGGCACGTCCCCGGTGAGGATGATCCGCTCCCGGTGCTCGCGGGCCTCCGGGTCGGGCACGGGCACCGCCGACAGCAGCGCCTGGGTGTAGGGGTGCGTGGGGTGGTCGTAGATCTCGGTGTCCCTGCCGGTCTCCACGACGCGGCCGAGGTACATCACGGCGACCCGGTCCGAGATGTGCCGGACGATCGACAGGTCGTGCGCGATGAAGACGTAGGAGAGGTCGAACTCGGCCTGGAGGCGGTCCATCAGGTTGACGACCTGGGCCTGGACCGAGACGTCGAGGGCCGAGACCGGTTCGTCCGCCACGATCACCTCGGGGCGCAGGGCGAGGCCGCGGGCGATGCCGATGCGCTGGCGCTGGCCGCCGGAGAACTGGTGCGGATAGCGGTTGATGTACTCCGGGTTCAGGCCCACGACGTCCAGGAGTTCCTGGACCCGCCTGCGGCGTTCGCCCTTCGGGGCCGCCTCGGGGTGGATGTCGTAGGGCTCCCCGACGATGTCGCCGACGGTCATGCGCGGGTTGAGGGAGGTGTACGGGTCCTGGAAGACCATCTGGATGTTGCGGCGCACCGCCTTCAGGGCCCGCCCGGACAGCCGGGTGATGTCCTCGCCCCTGTAGCGGATCGCGCCGGCCGTCGGGCGTTCGAGGTTGACCAGCGTCCTCGCGACCGTCGACTTGCCGCAGCCGGACTCGCCGACGATGCCCAGGGTCTCGCCCCGGCCGAGCGTGAAGTCGACGCCGTCGACGGCCCTGACCGCTCCGATGTGCTTCTTCCAGACGATGCCCCGGGTGAGCGGGTAGTGCTTGACGAGGCCGCTCACTTCGAGGACGGGCTCAGCCGGTGGCGCCATCGAGGCACTCCCTCCAGAAGTGGCAGGCGCTGCCGCGCCCGTCCGAGACCTCGTACAGCGGCGGCACGTCCGTCCGGCAGACGTCCCGGGCCACGGGGCAGCGCGGGTGGAAGGCGCAGCCGGGCGGGACGCGCAGGAGGCTGGGCGGCAGGCCCCTGATGGCGTACAGCTCCCGGCCCTTCTGGTCCAGGCGCGGGACGGAGTCGAGCAGGCCGCGGGTGTAGGGGTGGGCCGGGGCCTTGTAGACGTCGTGGACGGGGGCGGACTCCACGACGCGTCCCGCGTACATCACCGCGATGCGGTCGGCGACGTCCGCGACGACACCGAGGTCGTGGGTGATGAGGACCAGGCCCATGCCGTACTCGCGCCGGAGTTCCGCGAGGAGGTCCATGACCTGGGCCTGGACGGTGACGTCGAGGGCGGTGGTGGGTTCGTCGGCGATGATCAGGGCCGGTTCCAGGGCCAGCGCCATGGCGATCATGATGCGCTGGCGCATGCCGCCGGAGAACTGGTGCGGGTACTGCCGTACGCGGTCCCGCGCGGCCGGGATGCGGACGCGGTCCATCAGCTCGACGGCCCTCGCGCGGGCGTCCTTGCGGGACATGCCGCGGTGCACGACGAACATCTCGCCGAGCTGGTCGCCCACCGGGAGCACGGGGTTGAGGGCCGACAGCGCGTCCTGGAAGACCATCGCCATGCCCGCGCCGCGGATCCTCCGGCGCTCGTCCTCCTTCAGCCGCAGCAGGTCACGGCCCTGGAAGAGGATCTCGCCCGCGGTGATCCGGCCGGGCGGCGTGTCGAGGATGCCCATGACCGCCTGGGCGGTGACGGACTTCCCGGAGCCGGACTCGCCGAGCACGGCCAGGGTCTCCCCGGCGTCGACGCCGTAGGTGACCCCGTTGACGGCGCGGGCGACTCCCTCGCGGGTGCGGAACTCCACGTGCAGGTCGCGCACTTCGAGCAGCACGGCGTTCACCTCAGCTTCGGGTCGAGGGCGTCGCGCACCGCGTCGCCGAGCATGATGAAGGCCAGCACGGTCACCGCGAGCGCGCCGGAGGGCCACAGCAGGGCGTGCGGGGCGTTGCGGACGTAGGGGGAGGCCGCGGAGATGTCGATGCCCCAGGAGACGGTGGGTGGTTTCAGGCCCACGCCGAGGTAGGACAGGGTGGCCTCCAGGGCGATGTACGTGCCGAGCGCGATGGTCGCGACGACGATGACGGGGGCGACGGCGTTCGGGGTGATGTGCCGGAGCAGGAGGCGGGAGTTCGAGGCGCCGAGGGCGCGGGCGGCCTGCACGTAGTCGTGCTGTCTGGCGGTGATGACGGCGCCGCGGGCGAGGCGGGAGAGCTGCGGCCAGCCCAGCAGCACCATGAAGCCGATGACGGGCCAGACGGTGGTGCTGGTGACGACGGACAGCAGGACCAGGCCGCCGAGGACGACCGGGATGGCGAAGAACACGTCGGTGAGGCGGGACAGGACCGAGTCCCAGCCCCCGCCGAAGAAGCCGGCGAGGCCGCCGAGGACGCTGCCCAGCACCGAGACGCCGAGCGTGGCGAGGACACCGACCGAGACGGACGCGCGGGCGCCGTAGACGGTGCGGGTGTACACGTCGCAGCCCTGCCCGTCGAAGCCGAAGGGGTGACCCGGCCGGGAGCCCTCCTGGGCCCTGGACAGGTCGCAGGTGAGGGGGTTGCCGGAGGCGATCAGGGACGGCCACAGGGAGATCACGACGAGGAAGACGATCAGCAGCCCGGAGATCAGGAAGACGGGGTTGCGGCGCAGGTCGCGCCAGGCGTCGGACCACAGGCTGCGCGACCCGCCGCTGTCAGCGCCGTCACCGCCCTCCGGGCCGCCCGGTTCGCGCTCCGGGCTCTCCGCCTCGCCGGTGGCGAGGTCCACGGAGCCGCCCATGCCGGTGCCGGCGACGGCCTGCTCACGCTCCACGGGCTGCTCAGGCATAGCGGATCCTCGGGTCGAGCACGGCGTACAGCAGGTCGACGAGCAGGTTGGCGAGGAGGAACACGAGCACGAGCACGGTGACGAAGCCGACGACGGTCTGGGTGTTCTGCCGCAGGATGCCCTGGTAGAGCTGGTAGCCGACGCCGTGGATGTTGAAGATCCGCTCGGTGACGATCGCGCCGCCCATCAGGAAGCCCACGTCGGAGCCGATGAAGGTGACGACGGGGATGAGCGAGTTGCGCAGCAGGTGCCGGGTGACGACGCGGTGGCGCGGCAGGCCCTTGGCGACGGCGGTGCGGACGTAGTCGGAGCGGTGGTTCTCCGCGATGGAGGTGCGGGTCAGCCGGGTCACGTAGGCCAGGGACACCGACGCGAGGACCAGGCCGGGCACGATCAGCTCGCCCACGGTGGCGTCCGTGGACACGGACGGCTTGATCCAGGCCCACTCCACTCCGAGCAGCAGTTGGAGCAGCAGACCGGTGACGAAGGTGGGCACGGAGATCACGACGAGGGTGAGCACGAGGACCGACGTGTCGACCGGCCGGCCGCGGCGCAGCCCGGTGACGACGCCCAGCGTGATCCCGATGACGGTCTCGAAGGCGAGGGCGACGAGGGTGAGGCGGACGGTGACGGGGAACGCCGTCGCCATCAGTTCGGTGACGCGCTGGCCGTTGAAGGCGGTGCCGAAGTCACCGGTGAAGATGTTGCCCATGTACGTCAGGTACTGCCGCCACACGGGCCTGTCGAGGCCGAACTCCGCCGCGAGGCGGGCGGCGGTGGCCCGGTCGCAGGCGCGGTCGCCGCACAGGCCCGCGACCGGGTCGCCCATCACGTTGACCATCAGGAAGATCAGCAGGGTGGCGCCCGTGAACACCGGAATCATCTGGAGCAGGCGCCGGACGACGTAGCGTCCCATCGCGCCGCCTCAGCCGACCTTGATCTGTTCGTACACGGGGACGCTGAACGGGTTGAGCCGCACGTCGGACAGCCGCTCGGAGTAGCCGGCGCTGCCGTTCTGGTACCAGAGCGGGATGGCGGCCATGTCGTCCCGGACGACCTCCTCGGCCTGCTGGAACAGCTTCACGGCCTCGGCGGTGTCGGCCTCGGCGTTGGCCCGGTCGACGAGCTGGTCGAACCGGGCGTTGCTCCACTTGCCGTCGTTGGAGGAGGCGTTGGTGTAGTAGAGCGGCTGGAGGAAGTTCTGGATGAGGGGGTAGTCCATCTGCCAGCCGGCCCGGAACGGGCCGGGCATCTTCTCGTCGGTGATCCGGCCGCGGAAGTCGGCGAAGGTGCCGATGGGGTTGGCGACGCAGGCGCGGTCGTCGCCGAGGGTGTTGTTGACGGAGTTGCAGAGCGCGTCGACCCATTCCTTGTGGGAGCCGGTGTCCGCGTTGAAGGTGACCGTGACCCGGCCGCCGGGCAGGCCGCCGCCCTGCTGGATCAGCTTCTTCGCCTCGCCGGGCCGGTACTGGCAGGCGTCGCCGCACAGGCCCTTCTGGAAGCCGCCCTCCTTGCCGAGGACGGGGGAGGTCCAGTCGGTGGCGGGGGTGCGGGTGCCGTGGAAGATCGTCTTGGTGATCTGCTCGCGGTCGATGGCCATGGACAGGCCCTTGCGGACCTTCTCCATGCCGGCCTTGCTCCACGCCTTGTCGTAGTAGGGGAAGGCGAGGGTCTGGATGATGCCGGCGGGTGAGTTGATGTACCGGCCGCCGAGGTCGTTCCCGACGTTCTTCAACTGGGCCGCGGGCACGTCGTCGACGAGGTCGAGGTTGCCGGCCAGGAGGTCGGTGTAGGCGGTGTTGTTGTCGGTGTAGACCTTGAGGTCCACGCCGCCGTTCTGCGCCTTGTCGGGGCCGGGGTACCCGTCCCACTTCCGCAGCGACATCTGGGAGCCCTTGTCGTACGCCTGCACGGTGTACGGGCCGTTCCCGACGGGCTTTCTCACCCAGGCGTCGTGGTCCCGGAAGAAGGCCTGCGGCAGCGGGGCGAACGCGTTGTAGCCCAGGGTGTCGGGGAAGGTGGAGAACTTCTGGGCGAGCCGGACGGTGAAGGTGCGCTCCCCGGTGACCTTCAGGCCGGACAGGGTGTCGGCGCTCTGCTTGCCGCCGTCCTCGGGGTGGGCCGCGTCGTAGCCGTCGATGTAGCTGAAGAAGTACGCGTTCTTCTGGTTGTTCCTCAGGCTCGCGCCGTAGTTCCAGGCGTCCACGAAGGACGCGGCGGTGACCTTCTCGCCGTTGCTGAAGGTCCAGCCCTTCTTGACGGTGATGTCGAAGGTCTGCGAGTCCTTCGTCTCGATCTTCTCGGCGAGCATGTCCTGGGCCTCGCCGGTGCGCGGGTCGTAGCGCTTGAGGCCGCGGAAGACCATGTCGAGGACCTTGCCGCCCTGCACCTCGTTGGTGTTGGCGGGCTCCAGCGGGTTCTGCGGGTCGCCCCAGGAGGAGCTGAGGACGGCACCGGCGTCGCCCGTGCCGCCGCGGGCGCCACCACCGCAGGCCGTCGCCGCGAGGGCCGTCGCGACCGCGCAGGCGGCCCATGTGGTGTGCGTGGCTCCGCGCATGGAGTGCCTCCTCGTACGTGCGCAGGGGTGCGCCGCTCCGGCGCCGGGGCACCGGCCCTTCAGGGCCACTATCGGCCGGTTGAGGGCGGATCGCACCGGGGCCGCCGCCGTACGGGGGCCGTCGGGTGGGGGACCCGGAAAACGCCGGTTCCCGGCACCCCCTGGGCGGGGAGGCCGGGAACCGGTCTGCCGAGTGGGCGTCAGGCCGCGTGGTTCACGTCCTTCTCCTCGGCGAAGTGACAGGCCGACTCGTGGGCGGCCGGGGAGTCCACGCCCTTGAAGCGCTCCGGGACCGCCAGCAGGGGCACCTCCTGCGCGCACTTCTCCTGGGCCTTCCAGCAGCGGGTGCGGAAGCGGCAGCCCGAGGGCGGGTTGGCCGGGGAGGGCACGTCGCCGGTGAGGATGATCCGCTCGCGGTGGGCGCGGGCCTCCGGGTCCGGGACGGGTACCGCCGACAGCAGCGCCTGGGTGTAGGGGTGCGTCGGGTGGTCGTAGATCTGCTCGTCCGAGCCGATCTCGGCCATCTTGCCGAGGTACATCACGCCGACCCGGTCCGAGATGTGCCGGACGATCGACAGGTCGTGCGCGATGAACACGTACGACAGGTCGAACTCGTTCTGCAGCCGCTCCATCAGGTTGATGACCTGGGCCTGGACGGACACGTCCAGGGCGGAGACCGGCTCGTCGCAGATGATGATCTCGGGGTTCAGCGCGAGGCCGCGGGCGATGCCGATGCGCTGGCGCTGGCCGCCGGAGAACTGGTGCGGATAGCGGTTGATGTACTCCGGGTTCAGGCCCACCACGTCCAGCAGGTCCTGGACGCGCTTGCGCCGGTCGCCCTTCGGGGCCACCTCGGGGTGGATCTCGAA
>DASTDN010000354.1:0-3641 GCA_035710365.1 Streptomyces sp.
AGATCTGCCAGGGCGTGGAAATGGGCCGCCCCTCCACCATGCGCGCCCGCGCCACAGGAACCCCCGCCCACATCGACTCGGTCCAGGTAGCAGGCTCAGCCGTAATCGTCGCGCGGGGAACGCTACGTGCGTGACCCTCGGGACCACAGCGACCAGCCCACGAACACGATCACGAGCATGGACAAAGCCCCACCACACCTGCCCCGAACAACAGAAAACCCCAGATCAGTAACTATCTGACCTGGGGCTGCATGGAGCCGCCTTCGGGATTCGAACCCGAGACCTACGCATTACGAGTGCGTTGCTCTGGCCATCTGAGCTAAGGCGGCGTGTCGCTGTCACACATGGTGTGGTCGGCAACGTCGGTAAGTCTACACAGTTTCCGGGAGTGCTTCGTACCGGCCCCGGAGGGGTGGGGTCCGGGGCCGGTACGCAGGGTCGGCGGGGTCGGCCGCAGGGCCTATGAGCAGCGCTTTTCGCTCATAGGGGGCGCCCCGCGCAGCAGGTAGTCGTTGATCGTGGTGTCCACGCACGTGCTGCCCCGCCCGAAGGCCGTGTGGCCGTCGCCCCGGTACGTCAGCAGGCGCGCCGAGGAGAGCTGGTCGGCCAGGGACTTCGCCCAGCGGTAGGGGGTCGCGGGGTCGCGGGTGGTCCCGACGACGATGATCGGTTCGGCGCCGGCCGCCGTGATGCGGTGCGGCCCGCCCGTGGGCGCCACAGGCCAGTACGCGCAGTTCAGGGAGGCCCACGCCAGGCCCTCGCCGAACACCGGGGACGCCTTCTCGAACTCGGGCAGTGCCTCGCGCACCTCGTCGGGGCCGGAGAAGGCGGCGGGGAGGTCGAGGCAGTTCACGGCGGCGTTGGCGGACATGAGGTTGCTGTAGCCGCCGTCGGCGTCCCGCTCGTAGTAGCTGTCGGACAGGACGAGCAGGCCCGCGCCGTCGTTCTCCCGCATCGCCGACGTCAGCGCCTCGCGGAGCTGTTGCCAGGCGCTCTCGTCGTACATCGCGGCGATCACACCGGTCGTGGCGAGGGACTCGGTGAGCCGGCGGCCGTCGGCGTCGCCGGTGGGCACGGGGCGTCCGTCGAGCCGGGCGAAGAACGCCTTCAGGTTCTCGCCGACCTGCTCGGGCTTGGTCCTGCGGCCGCCCAGGGGGCAGTCGGACCGCCGTACGCAGTCCCTGGCGAACGACCGGAACGCCGTCTCGAAGCCCGCGGCCTGTTCGAGGTTCAGCCGCCGGGCGGACAGCGACGGGTCCATCGCGCCGTCCAGCACCAGCCTCCCCGCCCGTTCGGGAAACAGCCCCGCGTACGTCGCCCCCAGGAACGTGCCGTACGACGCCCCCACGTAGTTCAGCTTCGCGTCGCCCAGTACGGCCCGCAGGATGTCCATGTCCCGCGCCGCCTCGACCGTGGACAGGTGGCGCAGCAGCCCCGGGGCGTCGGCGCCGCAGCCCTCCGCGAACACCCGGTGGGCGGCGACCAGGGCATCGGTCTCCTTCTCGTCGTCCGGTGTGCCGTCCGTCTGCGTGTACGCGTCCATCTCCCGCCCGTCGAGGCACTCCACGGGCGCGCTGCGGGCCACGCCGCGCGGGTCGAGCGCCACCATGTCGTAGCGGGCGCGGACCTCGGCGGGGTAGCCGGCGCCGGCGTACGCCTGGAGGTAGTCGACCGCGGAGCCTCCCGGCCCGCCCGGGTTCACCAGCAGCGAGCCGAGGCGCTCGCCGGGCCGTGTGGCCTCCTTGCGGGAGACCGCGAGCCGGATGTCGCCCGCCGACGGTTCGGCGTAGTCGAGCGGCGCCTTGAGTGCGGCGCACTGGAAACCGGGGGTGCCGCAGCCGCGCCACCTCAGCTTCTGCCCGTAGTAGGGCGTGAGGGCCACCGAGGTGGCCCTCGGCATCGCGGCCAGTGCCGTGGTTCCTTCGGCCGTCGTGCCGGTCGCGCCCGACGCGCCTTCGGTGGAACAGGCGGGGATCAGCAGACCGACGGCGGCGAGGACGCCGACGCCGATCACGGCCCTGCGAGATCTGCGGGGTGTGCGCCTTGTGATCATCAGGCGAGCGTAACTGTGTGCGACTGTTCGCACGCGCTGTGTGCGTGGACATGCCTCGTACGTGTTAGCGCGTCAACCTGACGCACCCGTTCCGCCGGGCGCTCCCGTGCGGCGGACCCCTGGCCGGTTCAGCCCGCTCTGAGCGCCATGGTCATCGCCTCCACCGCGAGCAGCGGCGCCACGTTGCGGTCGAGGGCCACCCGGCAGGCGCCGATCGCCTCGATGCGGCGCAGGGTGGCTTCGGGGGTGCTGCCCCGGGCGATCCTGTCGAGGGCGTCCCCGGCGTCGGCGTTGGCGATCGCGGTGCGGGAGCCGAGCTGGAGGGCGAGGACGTCACGGTAGAAGGAGGTGAGGTCGGTCAGGGCGAGGTCGAGGCTGTCGCGCTGCGTCCGCGTACGGCGGCGTTTCTGGTTGTCCTCCAGGTCCTTGATCACGCCCGCGGTGCCGCGGGGCAGACGGCCGCCCTGCGCCGCGCCGAGCGCCGCCTTCATCTCCTCCGTCTCCTTGGCGTCCGTCTCGTCGGCGAGTGCCTTGGCGTCCGCCGAGGCGGCGTCGACCAGTTCCTGTGCGGCCTTCAGGCAGCCGCCGACGTCTGCGACGCGCAGCGGCAGTTTCAGCACGGCGGCGCGGCGCTCGCGGGCCGCCGGGTCCGTGGCCAGCCGCCGTGCGCGCTCCACGTGCCCCTGGGTCGCCTGGGCGGCGGCCGCCGCGACCTCCGGTTCGACACCCTCGCGCCGTACGAGCATGTCGGCGACGGCGTCCACCGACGGGGTACTCAGGGTCAGCAGGCGGCAGCGGGAGCGGATGGTGGGCAGGACGTCCTCGACCGAGGGCGCGCACAGCAGCCAGACCGTGCGGGCCGCGGGCTCCTCGACGGCCTTGAGGACGGCGTTCGCCGACTTCTCGTTGAGGCGCTCGGCGTCCTCGACGAGGATGACCTGCCAGCGGCCGGTCGCGGGCGCCGTGAACGACTTGCGGACCGTGTCCCTCATGTCCTCGGCCCGGATCTGCGCGCCGACCGCCGTGACCGTGCTGACGTCCGCGTGCGTGCCGATCAGGGCGGTGTGGCAGCCGTCGCAGAAGCCGCAGCCGGGGGCTCCGCCGAGGGCGCGGTCGGGGCTCACGCATTGCAGGGCGGCGGCGAAGGCCCGCGCCGCCTGGACGTATCCGGCGCCGGGCGGGCCCGTGAACAGCCACGCGTGGGTCATCTTCGACGCCTCGGGCGGGGGCGCGTCCGCCGCGGCCGCGGTCACGAGTGCGTCGGCGTCCCGGGCCGCCGCGGCGAGCTGCTCGCTCACCCGCTCCTGCCCCACCAGGTCGTCCCACACGGTCACGGGTCACGCCGCCCTTCCACCCACACGTTCAGCCTTGCCGGGACCGGACGCGGAAGCTGTCGTCCGGCCGCGGTGATCCGTTGCGGGTTCCATTGTGCGGGCGGGCACCGACAATGCCGCGCACGGCTGGGGCAAGGGCCGGGACCCGGGGGTCTCCCTGCGGGGCGGGGAAACCCCCGGGCCCCGTGTGCGGCGCGCGGGCTCCGGCTTCCCGGAGCGGCCCCGCATACGGCCGGGGCCGGAGGAGGCGTCAC